>CALDQK010000884.1 GCA_937911525.1 uncultured bacterium | reverse complement strand
GAGGCCGCGCTCGCGCTCTGGGAGCGCACCGGCGACACCCAGTGGGGCGCCAAGACCCGCCTCGAGCTGGGGCGGATCCAGCTCGCCAGCGGGGAGCTCACCGAAGCCGAGAGCAACCTCTCGCTCGCTGCGCAGACCTTCAAGACGCTGGGCGATCGCTCGTCGCAGGCCGAGGTCGGTTTGACCCTGGCGCAGGCCTTCTTGCTGCGAGGCGAGCTGAGCCGCACGCGAGACAGCCTGGAGCGCGCCCAGGAGGACGCCGAGGCCGGGGGCGCTGGCCGCAGCGTGCTGCGGATTCGGGCTCAGCTGGCGCGACTCTCCCTGGTGCAGGGGGACCTCGCGCGGGCGCAGGACCAGGCCGAGCGGGTGGCCGAGGACGCCGCCCGCCAGGGGCTGGTCGACGTCGAGGCCCTGGCGCGGGTCGTGTTCGGCCTGGCCCACCTGCTCCAGGGGCGGCCGCAGGACGCCGAGCGTCAGCTGCGGGACGCCTTCGTGCTCGCCCGCCAGCGCGGGGCGCGTGCCCTCGAGGCGCGCGCGCGGCTGGCGATCGCGCGCGTCCACCTGACCCGGGGCGAGCCCGCGGGTGCGCTGGGTGAGGTCAGCCAGGCGCGCGACCTCGCGCACGAGCTCGAAGACGTGCACCTCGAGGTGCTCTCGCTGCTCAGCCTGGCGCGGCTGCACCGTTTCCTGGGGCAGCTCAAGCGGGCGGAGTCGATCCTCGAGATGGCTGGGCAGCGGGTCGAGGAGATCAACCTCGCCTTGGCCCGACCGGAGGTCGCTCTGGCCACGGCGGCCTGCTTGCTCGATCAGGCTCGGGGCGCGTGGGTGCGGGACCAGGACGCCAGCGAGCCGCTGGAGCAGGCCGGCGAGCAGCTCTCGCTGGCGGAGCGCGGGCTGCGGGCTGGCTCGCGGCGCGGCCTGAGGGCGGAGCTGGACCTGCTCCGGGCCGAGCAGGCCTTCTTGTCGGGCAGCTTCGCCGACGCGCGCGAGCGCGCGGAGGCGGCGCTGGAGGTCATGCGGCTGAGCGGGAACGCGCTCTCGAGCGCGAGGGCGGAGCGCGCGATCGCGCGCGCGCGGGTGGAACAAGGGCGATACGAGGAGGCAGCGACCTCCGCGGAGCGTGCGGTGAAGGCAGCGGACGGGATTCAAGACGGAGAGGCCCACGCGGCCGCCCTGCTCGAGCGTGGGCTGGCGCGGCGGAAGATGGGCCAGATCATTCAGGCGGCGCAGGACCTGCGCGACGCGGCCAGCCAGGTCCGCGGCGTCTGGGCCTCGCTCTCGGAGGACCTCCGGGACGACTACGCCGCCAAGCCCCTGGTGCGCGAGATCATCAAGCTGGCCCAGGAGCTCGGCGAGGAGGCCGAGGCCTTCGTCGAGGCCAGCGGCGAGCGCAAGGCCCTGCCGAGCAAGCCCTCCGCTCAGCCGGCCGGCCTGACGGCGCCTGCGGCCGCGAGCGCGGCGCCGGCCGTCAACGTGGCCGAGGCCGCCGAGCCGAGCGACTCGCTCGAGACCCTGCGCGACTCGCTGACCAACCTTTTCAACCACACCTTCTTCACGGCCCAGCTCGAGACCGAGATCAAGCGTGGCCAGCGCCACTCCCGCCCCCTGGCCCTGCTCAAGATCAACATCGACCGCTTCAAGCTCGTGCGCGAGCTCTACGGTCCCAAGGCCGCCAAGGACATCCTGCGCGAGGTCTCCGAGCTCTTGCTGCGCAACGTGCGCGACGTCGACATCGTGGCCCGCTACTTCGGCGACGAGTTCGAGGTCCTGCTGCCCGACACCGACCAGCACGGCGCGCTCCTGACGAGCAAGCGCATCGCCGAGGCGGTCGAGGGCCACCGCTTCGAGCACGACGACGAGAAGATCGAGCTGACGCTCACGATCGGCGTCGCGCTCTTCCCGCAGGACGCCAAGGACAAGGACGCGCTGATCTGCCGGGTGGACGAGGCGCTCTACAACGCGCGCACCCGCGGCCCCAACCAGGTGTTCACCTTCGGGGGCAGCGATGACCCGGCGACCAAGGGCGAGACCGCCGCCGAGCTGCGCGAGATCGACGAGATGATGCTCAGCCGCGAGGGGCGGACGATCCTGAGCATGGTCCAGCGCCTGGTGAACCAGGAGCTCGACATCGACCGCATGATCGAGCTGGTGACTGGCATGGTGGTCGAGGCCACCCGCGGCGAGCGCGGGTTCATCATGCTCAAGGGCCCGACCGGGGAGTTCAGCTTCCGCCACGGTCGCAACATCGACGACAAGGTCATCAACCTCCCCGAGCTGAAGATCAGCAACAACATCGCCAAGGACGTGGCTCAGACCGGCAAGGCGGTCCACGTGTCGGAGGCGATCGAGGACGACCGCTTCCGCGGCTTCAAGTCGGTGATGGACCTCGGCCTGCGCTCGATCATTTGCGCGCCGATCCACATCAACGACGAGGTCCTGGGCGTGATCTACGTCGACCACAACCAGGTCGCGCGCAACTTCGCCCAGGAGGACCTCAACTTCCTGACCGCGATCGCGGACAAGGTCGCGATCCCGCTGCGGAACTCGGCGCGGCTGCGCGAGACCGAGGACAAGCTGGCCCTGGCCGAGGCGCGGCTCAAGTCGCAGGCGGCTCAGCTGCAGACCAAGTACAAGTACGACACGATCATCGGCCGCTCGGAGGCGATGCAGCAGGTCTTCAAGCTGCTGGACCGAATCGTCGAGACCAGCCACTCGGTCGTGATCCACGGCGAGTCGGGGACCGGCAAGGAGCTGATCGCGCGGGCGATCCACTTCAACGGGCCGCGCAAGCAGAAGCCCTTCGTGGCCGAGAACTGCGCGGCGCTGAGCGACACCCTGCTCGAGGCCGAGCTCTTCGGCCAC
>CALDQK010000883.1 GCA_937911525.1 uncultured bacterium | reverse complement strand
CGGCGTCGCCGCCTCGCGCAGCTCCGCGACCCGCTGAGGCGCGAGCCCCAGCGCCCCCAAGCGCAGGGCCGCCGCGCGGCGCACGATCCAGCTCGGGTCCTCGAGGGCCTGGGCCGCCGGGCGCGCGTCGCCCCGCTCGCTGCTGCGCAGGAGCTCGACCAGGCGCTCGCTGACCCGACCCGCCTCCTCCCGGGCCGCCGGCGAGTTCCAGCTCGGTCCGGCCTGTTCGGGTTCGGGCCGTGGTTCTTGCCCCAGCGCGAGGCCGAGCGCGCCCCCAGCCGTCACGCTAGCGGCGAAGAGCGAAGTGAGCAGACGCTGCACGTGTGACTCCCATGGGCCCTGCCCTGCTGGGGACCGCGCCCCCCAAACGACGATGTAGCTTAGAGGCCGGCGGCACGATGCGCGGTCGCGGAGGGGACGGACGAGGTGACGACGAGGCCGGCGTGGAGCTGATTCAGCGAGCGGTCCAGACGATCGCCGACCTGGGGATCGCCAGCGCGCGCGACCTGCAGCCGCACCTGACTGCTTGGCGTCAGCGCCCGCCCAGCATGGACACCCAGGACGACGAGCAAGAGCTCGCCACCTTCCTGAGCGGCCTCTTCCAGGCCAACGTGATCACGCGCAACCAGGGCCGAACCCTGCTCGGGATGCTGACCGGCTCGGCGCGTCCCGTCCCGGCCGCCGTCGCCCCGCCCAGCCAGCCGCACCCCGACGACGCCTTCATTGGCCGCCGCTTCGGCAGCTATATCGCCGAGGAGCTCGTCGGCGAAGGGGCCATGGGCCGCGTCTACCGCGCCACCCGCGAGGGGACCCTGGAGCGCGACTTCGTGATCAAGGTCTTCGGCTCCAAGGACGAGGAGGCCGTGCGCCGCTTCGGGCGCGAGGCCGAGATCATGGGCAGCCTCGACCACCCCAACATCGTCAAGGTCGTCGCCTCGGGGCAGGAGGGCAGCGTGCCCTACATGGTCCTCGAGTACGTCGACGGCCCGACCCTCCAGGAGATGCTCAAGGAGCGCGGGCGCTTCAGCTGGAAGAGCGCGACGCGCGCCGTGAAGCAGATCGCGATGGCCCTGATCGAGGCTCACGGGAAAGGGATCGTGCACCGCGACCTCAAGCCCGCCAACGTGCTGGTCGCGCGCGGGGGCATGCTGCGCCTGTTCGACTTTGGCCTGGCCAAGGTCACCACCCACAGCAGCCTCTCGGCCGCGGGGGACATCCTCGGCTCGCCGGCCTTCATCGCCCCCGAGCAGTGGGGCGACCACGAGGTCGACGCCCGCGCCGACCTGTTCGCGCTGGGGGTCATCTACTACCTGCTCATGGCCGGCAAGCCGCCCTTCCGCGGCCGGACCCCCTCGGACTACTCGGCCGCGATCCAGGCCGGCAGCTACACCCCCTTGGCCGAGGTCGCCCCCGACGCCGACTCGCGGGTGTGCCACCTCGTGACCGCGCTGCTCGAGACCGAGCGCGCCTACCGGCCGATCTCGGCCAAGGCCGTCGTCCAGGACCTCGACCGGATCCTGCGCGGCAAGCATCCCAACCTGCCCCGGATCGAGCCGCGCGGCGGCCAAGAGCCCTTCCCCCTGGTCGGCAAGGACATCTTCCGCGTCGGGAGCGACCCCAGCTGCGAGGTCCTGATCGGCGGGGCCTCGGCCGCTCACGCGACGATCGCGCGCACCCCGGCGGGCTACCTGCTCAAGAGCGTGGTCCGCGCCGAGGACACCCGCGTCAACGGCAACCCCGTGGACGAGATCGTGCTGCGCGACAAGGACAAGGTCGAGTTCGGCGACTCCGAGGTCCACCGCTTCCGAACCGGCCACGTCGGCCAGGGCGGTCGCTACGCCTCGATCAGCGAGCGGCTCAACAAGAGCGAGATGGTCAGCGCCGAGGTCACCCAGGACGCCGGCGAGCCGCCCCTCCCCGTGCCAGGCCTGCTCGACGCCGCGCTGGCCTCCAGCGCTCACCCCCGCTCCTTCGTCAGCTGCTTCGAGCAAATGGACGCCCGCCTGCGCGAGCGGACCTTCGAGCGCACCCGACGCGCCCTGTTCTCGACCGGGCTGCAGGAGCCCGCCGCCGCCGCCCTGGAGCGGGCCCGCGAGCTCGCTCGCCAGCGGACCTGGGACCTGGCCGAGAAGCTCTTCGACCGCAGCCGAGAGAACCTCGGCCGCGAGGTCGAGGCCTGGCTCTCGTGGTGGATCGAGGCCCGCGCCACGCACCCCCGCCAGTTCCGCGGCCCCGGCGAGCGCGCCTTCGGCTGGATCGAGCTCGAGGGAGAGGGCAGCCACCGGATCGAGCTGCGCGAGCGCGAGAGCTGGACTCTGGGCCGCGCGGACGAGGCCGACATCACGATCCCCGAGCGCTCGGTCTCGCGCACCCACCTGCAGCTGATCCGCCTCAACCGCCGGATCCTGTTCCGCGACCTCGGCAGCCGCTTCGGGGTCCGCCGCGAGGACGAGCGCGTCGAGATCGGGCTGCTCGGCGACGGCGACGAGCTGGAGCTGGGCAAGGTCAAGCTGACCTTCCGCGACGGCCTGGAGCAGGAGCCGCTGGTCACCTCGCCCATGATCGAGGTCGACCCGCTGACCTTCGAGGCCCTGGTCGAGCAGAGCCCTCAGCACGCGATCGTGATCCTGGTCCGCCTGCTCGACACCGCGCCCCTGGCCGACTTCTGCATTCAGGGCGCCGCTCCGCACGAGGACTTCGCGAGCATCGGCTCGCTGGTGATGGACTTCCTCGACCACCAGCGAAGCCGCGCCCTGAGCGTGCTCCCCAAGGTGACCGGAGTCGACCACGGCCAGGACAGCGCCGCCTGGGCGGCCTGGCTGGATCAGGCCGCGCCGACCCTCCCGCCCCAGGTGGTGCCCGCGGGCTGGACGCGCTAGCCGGCTCGCTCTTGAGCTGGCTCTCTGGCAAGCGCTGCCTGGTCGCGATCCCGACCTACGACGAGCGGGAGAACCTCCCCTGGGTCGTCGCCGCCCTGCGCGGGGTGACCGAGTCCCTCCCCTGCGCGGTCGATCTGCTCGTGGTCGACGACCAGAGCCCCGACGGGACGGGGGAGCTCGCCGAGCAGCTCGCCCAGCAGGACCCCGCCCTGAAGGTGCTGCATCGGCGCGGCCCCCGCGGGCTGGGCCGGGCCTACCTGGACGCCTTTCGCTACGCCCTCGCCCACGACTACGACCTCGTGGTCGAGATCGACGCCGACCTCAGCCACGACCCCGCGCGCCTGCCGAGCCTGCTCGCCGCCGCCGAGCAGGCCGAGCTCGTGCTGGGGTCGCGCTACGTGCCGGGCGGCGGCACGCGCCGCTGGGGGCTCGCTCGCCAGCTGCTCAGCCGCGGCGGCTCCCTCTACGCGCGGCTGCTCCTCGACCTCCCCCAGCGCGACCTGACCGGCGGCTACAAGGTCTTCCGCCGCGAAGCCCTCGAGGCCCTCGACCTCGACGCGATCCGCTCCGAGGGCTACGCCTTCCAGATCGAGACCACCCTCCGCGTCGCCCGCGCCGGGCTGCGCGTGGTCGAGGTCCCGATCGTGTTCGTCGACCGGCAGGTCGGTCGCTCCAAGATGAGCGGCCGGATCGCCCTGGAGGCCGTGGGCATGGTGTGGCGCCTGCGGCGCGAGCTCCCGCCCTAGAGCGAACCATCTATCCGCCACATTCTCGCCTCTTGAGGCGCAGCGTCCCTGCGGGCTGTTGCGAGAAAAGGACTTAGGGCGGACCTCCCTTTGCCTTCGCCAGGCTCATGACGCGAATCCTCTGCGCGCTGGCGCTGCTCCTCCTCGCCGCGCCTCCCGCCGCCGCCAAGGGAGGCCGCTGGCGGGAGAACCTCACCCACCGACCGCGCCTGACCTTCGACGGGCGGGACGCGGCGCACGTCCAGCGGACCGTGGCCCGCATCGCGGCCCAGTCCCAGCCCTGGGCCCGCTCCTACGCCGCGCTGCGAGACCTGGCCGAGGGCGGACAGGTCACCCCCCACGGCGCCAGCGGCTGGAAGAGCCAGCCCGACCCCTACGAGAAGCTCTACGCGCAGGAGGTCAAGAACGGCTCGATCGCGGCGGCCAAGGCCCTCGTGGCGTGGCTCTACCGCCAGGGCCTCGACCCGGCCTGGCGCCCGCTCCCGCGCCTCCCCGGCGAGTCGAGCCCCGAGGGGTGGGCCCGCCAGCAAGCCGCCGAGGCGCGCCAGATCGTGGCGGGCATGTACCACGACTGGCCCTGCTGGCGGGGCTTCAAGGTGATCAACCGCGGGATCGTGATGGCCGACTCGCTCGTGATGCACTGCGTCGCCTACGACCTGCTCGCCGCGCTCCCGCCCAGCTGGAGCGGCGGGCTCGGCGCCTGCCGCGATCGCCTCGGCGAGCTGGCCGAGGACGCGCGCTACTACTGGGGCTTGATCGACGGCTACGACAGCAACCACTCGATGCGCGTGGCGAGCGGCCTGGGCACCGCCGCGATCGCGCTCAACGACCTCGACCGCTACCGCTGGTGGAAGCCAGGCACCTGGTGGCAGCGCCCCTCTGGCTGGGCCAAGAAGGCGGAGCGCAACCTGCACCCCACCCGCCGCGGGAGCGACCTGCGCTACCAAGGGCGCACCGGGGCCTTCGCCGAGGGCACGAGCTACTACAGCTACACCATGGACCTGGTCCTGCCCTTCTGCTTCGCCTACGCCCGCTTCACCGGCGGCGGGGTCGACTTCCTCCGCTCCCCCCTCTTCAACGACCTCGTCCGCTGGAGCGTCGACCTGCGCCGCCCCGACGGGCGTCGCCCTCAGGTCGACAACTCGCGCCTGTTCAAGGACAGCGCCCCGGCCTACTTCCTCTCCCGCCTCCGCCACGGCGCCCGCGCCGACGCCGACCGGGAGGTCTTCCTGTGGGACCTCGCCCAGAGCGGCTTCCCCGGCTTCACCGGCCGGCGCGCGAGCTTCCTGCTGGCGGCCTACGACCCGGAGCCAGCCTGGGAAGCCGCCGTCTCCGGCTGGCAGGGACCGCCGGGCCAGCCCACCCGCTACCTCGATCGCCAGGGCGCCGCCGTCCTGCGCAGCGGCTGGGGTCCGCAGGCGGCGCACGTCCTCGTCCAGGCCCAGCACGGCGAGCTGCGCGAGCGCGGCGGCGGACACGAGTCGGTCGACCCCGGCAGCTACGCCCTCTTCGCGCACGGGGACTCGATCACCATCGACCCCGGCTACTTCGGCTTCTCCCGCGTCGAGGCGACCAACCGCGGGGAGCACCGCTCGCTGGTCCTCGTCGACGGGGAGGTCGCCAAGCCCGCGCACAAGTGGCTGGGCTTCGGGCGCTGGCGCTCGGGAGGCGTGGACGCCCGGATCAGCCCTGGCCCGCGCACGCAGCGCCTGGGCGTCGTCCAGACGGTCGCCGTCCGCAGCCGCTACCAGAAGGCAGACGTCGAGCGAACCCTGGCCCTGGTGGGGACCCGCTACCTCCTGATCGAGGACCGGGCCAGCAGCCGCAAGCGCAAGACCCGGACCTTCACCAGCCAGATCCAGACCAACGCCGGCGCCGCCAAGCAGCGGCCGCTGCAGCGGAGCGGCTCCCAGGTCCGCTACGAGACCCACGCCCAGCGGGTCCAGGTGTGCGTCAACGCCGCGGCCACGAGCGCGCTGACCCTCGCGACGCGCGCGCGAGAGAGCAGCACGGGCGTCGGCCCCCAGGGGCACGAGGCGATCGAGTACTCGGCCCGCGGGCGAGAGGTGCGCTTCCTGAGCGTGATCGCGTGCGCGCCCTCCGGCCAGGCGGCTCCCGCGGTCGACGAGGTCCAGCTGCCGGGCGGCGCGATCGCCTTGCGAGTCGAGGTCGGCGGCGCGGTCGACGTCGTGGTGAGCGGCGCGGCCAGCGTGCCCGCCCAGAGCGGCACGAGCGCCTTCTCCACCAGCCACGCCCTGACCGTCGTCTCCTTCCAGGGCGGGAGCCGGCAGGTGCTCTGGACCGTCGGCCCCGGGAGCGTCCAGTGAAGCGAGCGCCGTTGGGCGGGCTCGCCCTCCTCGCGACCCTGCTCAGCGCGCTCTTGCTCGCCCCCACAGGGGAAGGCACCCGCGAGGCTCAGCCTGGCTCGACTGCGCCAGGGGTCCGCGCGCCAGGAGCTCGCGCGCCAAGACCTCGCGCGCCAGGAGCTCGCGCGCGCGCCGCCGCGGCGCTCCCCGGCGACCCGCAGCCTGCAGGTCAAGAGCGGGCTGCACCCGCGCCCGCGGCTGCTGCTCTCCCTCCGGCGCCGGCCCCGCCGCGCGAGCCGCTGCGGCCGGGAAACGTCACGCCGATGCGCGCGGTGCCCGCCGGGATCCCGAAGCCGCCCTACGCCGACTCTGGGCGGAACCCGCCCATGGACTCGAAGCCGCAGGTGCACGACGCGGAGGGCGCGGAGCGCATGCGCGCGTCGGGGCGCCTGGCGGCCGAGGTCCTGGAGATGGCCTGCGCGATGGCGAAGCCCGGGGTGACCACCGAGAGCATCGACGAGGCGGTGCACGAGATGGTGCTGGGCGCGGGGGC
>CALDQK010000882.1 GCA_937911525.1 uncultured bacterium | reverse complement strand
CTTCGGCCTGCACCTCGCGGCCGTGCTGGTCCAGCACGAGGCGCTCAAGGGCAAGACCTCCGACGAGCTGCAGAAGAAGCTGGCCGAGTTCGCCACCGGGCCCCACGCGGACCTGGTCGAGCAGATCGCGGCGGACCTGATCGCGGCCCGCGGCAAGAGCGTGATCGCGGTCGGCCCGCGCCAGCCCGGCGAGCTGCACGCGGTCGCCCACGTGCTCAACGGCCTGCTCGGCAACGTCGACCAGACCGTGCGCTACACCCGCGCCCCCGAGGCCGGGGCGGGCGACCTCACCAAGCTGGTCGAGGAGATCAACGACAAGAAGGTCGACACGCTGATCATCATCGGCGCCAACCCGGCCTACACGGCGCCCGCCAACCTCGACTTCGCCACCGCGCTGCAGAAGGTGGAGTGGAGCGCGCACCTCGGCCTCTACCAGGACGAGACCGGTCGCCTGACGACCTGGCACCTGCCGCGCACCCACTACCTCGAGGCCTGGGGCGACGCGCGCGCCTACGACGGCACGATCGGGCTCTGCCAGCCGTTGATCGCGCCGCTCTACGGCGGCAAGTCCTCGGTCGAGCTGCTGGGCATGATGCTCGCGGGCAGCCCCGACGAGAAGGTCAGCGGCTACGAGCTCGTGCGCAAGGCGCACCAGGCGAGCAAGACCCTGGCCGGCGGCTTCGAGAACGCCTGGCGGGCGGCCCTCGACGCGGGCGTGATCGCCAACAGCGCGGCCGCCAGCGTGCGGCCCAAGCAGCAGCACGCGCCGCTGATGACCAGCCTGGAGGCGCTGCCCAAGCAGGCCAAGGCGGCCAGCGCGCAGGGGCTCGAGCTGGTGTTCACCCCCTGCAGCAAGCTCCACGACGGGCGCTTCGCGAACAACGCCTGGCTCCAGGAGCTGCCGGACCCCTTCACCAAGATCACCTGGGACAACGCGGTGATCATGAGCCCCAAGACGGCCGCGGAGCTGGGCGGGGTCAAGGAGGGCGACCTCGTCAGCCTCTCGACCAAGGTCGCGGGCAAGGTCAAGACCCTCGAGGTCGCGGCCTTCATCCTGCCTGGGGTGGCTGACTTCAGCCTGCACCTCGCGCTGGGCTACGGCCGCAGCGAGGCGGCCGGCGTGGTCGGGACCGAGATCGGCTTCGACAGCTACGGGCTGCGCGGCGTGGGCGGCATGGACTTCGTGTCCGAGGTCACCCTGACCAAGACGGGCAAGACCTACATTCTGGCGACCACCCAGGATCACCACTCGATCCGCACCCCGGAGAACGACGCCGAGCGCGATCGCCGGGCCAACGAGCTGGTGCGCGAGGGCAGCTTCGACACCTACCTGGGCGACCCGGACTTCGCGCGCAACACCTGGGACGCGGACGCCCAGACCGAGTATGGCGTCGGGCCCAACCCCGAAAAGACGATGCTCTGGAACGAGCCTCAGGAGTTCGAGGGTCGCAAGTGGGGCATGGCGATCGACATGAGCGTCTGCACCGGCTGCAGCGCCTGCGTCGTCGCCTGCCAGGCCGAGAACAACATCCCGGTCGTCGGTAAGTCCGAGGTCGAGCGCGGCCGCGAGATGCACTGGCTGCGGATCGACCGCTACTTCACCACCAAGCCCCTCGCCGGCCACGGCGGGGCGCACGGCGAGAGCCACGGTGAGGAGAAGAAGGACGAGGACCCCAAGCTGCCGGCCTTCATGACCGGCGTGCGGATCCTGCACCAGCCGATGCCTTGCCAGCAGTGCGAGAACGCGCCCTGCGAGTCGGTCTGCCCCGTGGCGGCCACCGTTCACAGCCGCGACGGCCTGAACGACATGGTCTACAACCGCTGCGTCGGCACCCGCTACTGCAGCAACAACTGCCCCTGGAAGGTGCGCCGCTTCAACTACTTCTACAACCATCACGGCCCCTTCCACCCCCGCAGCGAGCCGGGCGTGGACAAGGCGACCCTGGCCGGCCAGGAGCTGCCCAAGGCGCCCCAGAGCTTCGTGACCAAGGCGCTGCCGATGATTCCCACGGCCGCTGCCTCGACCAAGGTCGAAGAGATGATCTTCAACCCCGAGGTCACGGTCCGCGCTCGCGGCGTGATGGAGAAGTGCACCTACTGCGTGCAGCGAATCAAGGCCGAGACGATCCCCGCGCGCAACGCGGCCGTCCAGGCCGGCAAGAAGGAATGGAAGGTCGAGGACGGAAAGATCCGCGTGGCCTGCCAGCAGGTTTGTCCGACCCAAGCGATCGTGTTCGGGGATCTCAACGACCCCGAGAGTCAGGTGGCGAAGCTGCGGAACAGCAACCGCAGCTACACCATGCTGCCCGAGCTGAATGCGCGCCCGCGCACCAGCTACATGGCCGTGATCCGCAACCTCCCCACCGTGTAGGGACGACGTGAGCGAACACTCCGTAGTACGGCACGACGAGAACTGCTTCGAGGACCCCACCCGGCGCGCGCCGCTGGTCACCGGAGCTGAGCAGTCGCTGACCTCGATCACGGACACGATCTGTGCTCCGGTCGAAACCCCGCTCAAGGAGACCCCGATCTGGTGGATCGTGGCCTTCCTCACCTCGGCCGGCATCATGAGCCTGCTGGGGATCTGCCTGGGCTACCTGTTCCTGGTCGGCACGGGCACCTGGGGCCTCAACAACCCGGTCAACTGGGGCTGGGCGATCGTCAACTTCGTGTTCTGGGTCGGTATCGGCCACGCAGGCACGCTGATCTCGGCGATCCTCTTCCTGTTCCGGCAGAAGTGGCGCACGGGCATCAACCGCTCGGCAGAGGCCATGACCATCTTCGCGGTCATCTGCGCCGGGCTCTTCCCCGGCGTGCACATTGGCCGCGTCTGGTATGCCTACTACCTGGCGCCCATGCCCAACCAAATGGACATGTGGCCGCAGTTCCGCAGCCCGCTCCTGTGGGACGTGTTCGCGGTCAACACCTACTTCACGGTGTCGCTGCTCTTCTGGTACATGGGTCTGGTCCCCGACCTCGCGACCCTGCGCGACCGGGCGAGCAACCGCGTGCGCCAGCTGGTCTACGGCGTCCTCTCGCTGGGCTGGCGCGGCAGCCACCGCCACTGGCACCGCTACGAGCGGGCCTACCTGATCCTGGCCGCCCTGGCGACGCCGCTGGTCCTCTCGGTCCACTCGGTCGTTAGCTTCGACTTCGCGGTCAGTCAGATCCCCGGCTGGCACACCACGATCTTCCCGCCCTACTTCGTCGCGGGCGCGATCTTCAGCGGCTTCGCCATGGTGCTGACGCTGCTGATCCCCGCGCGCGAGCTCTTCGGGCTGAAGAACTTCATCACGCTCCGCCATATCGAGAACATGAACAAGGTCATCCTGGCCACCGGCTCCATGGTCGGCCTGGCCTACGGGACCGAGTTCTTCATCGCCTGGTATAGCGGCAACCCCGTCGAGCAGTTCGCCTTCCTGGCTCGTGCCCGCGGGCACTACGCCTGGGCCTACTGGACGATGATCAGCTGCAACGTGATCACGCCGCAGATCTTCTGGTTCAAGAAGGCGCGGACCAGCCTGGTGGTCACCTTCATCGCCAGCATCTTCGTCAACATCGGCATGTGGTTCGAGCGCTTCGTGATCATCATCACGTCGCTGACGGCCGACTTCATTCCCGCTGCCTGGGACTACTACAGCCCCACCTGGGTCGACATTCTGACCTTCGTCGGCAGCTTCGGTCTGTTCATGACCCTGTTCCTGCTCTTCTGCCGCTTCATGCCCATGGTCGCCATGGCCGAGGTCAAGATGACCTTCGTCGAGCTGCAGCACATGGAGCACCTGCGCCACGCCTACGCGGAGGCCGAGGCGGCCCGCGCCGCTGACGCCGAGGCGAAGGGAGCCCAGGCGTGAGCGAGGACGAGAAGAAGACCGACGACGACGCCGCCAACACCGACGATCCCAAGGACGACGCTGTGAGCGAGAACGAGCAAGGCGACGCTCCCGAGGAGAAGAAGGCCGAGGACGAGAAGTCGGCGGCCGAGGAAGTCCTCGAGGAGAAGTCGGCGGCCGAGAAGGTGCTCGACGACTCGGACAAGGCTGAGGAGCCCAAGGCTGAGGAGAAGGCCGAGGAGCCCAAGGCCGAGGAGCCCAAGGCCGAGGAGCCCAAGGCCGAGG
>CALDQK010000881.1 GCA_937911525.1 uncultured bacterium | reverse complement strand
TGAACGCGACCCCGTCGCTGCCTCCGGCCTGGCCGGCGGCGGGGCGGAGTCCGCAGCGTCCGCTCAGGCGCCTGGCGCCGCCGGGCACCTCGAGCTCGAGCCGGCCCGGAGCGTGGACCTGGACCACGCGGCCGAAGCCCGCGACGTGGGCGACCTCGACCGCCACGCCTTCGGGCACGCTGGCCGGGACTCCGAGATCCTCGCCCAGGGCGCGCGCGGCCGCCGCCCGCAGGTCGATCCGAGGCGGAGCCGAGAGGGGACCCCGCCACGCGCGCGCGCGGACCTCCGCGGAGAAGTAGCGCAGGCGACGCCGCCGCACGACGACCCGCAGGGCGGCGACGCGCGCCAACTCGTCGCCGTTGGCGAGGGCCGCGAGGTCCGCAGCGGAGAGGGGCAGGGGATCGATCAGGAAGCCCGCCCGGGCCAGCCCAGGGATCAAGCGAAAGCGGCGGACCTCGCCCGAGCGCAGGCGGACCTCGAGGTCGACCTGGGCGGCGCGCCACACCAGGCGACGCAGCCGCCCCAGCGCCGAGGGCTGCACGTCCAGCTCGAGCTGGATCAGGCCGGGTCCCGCCGGGGGGAGCTGGACCTCCTCTCCGAGCGCGCAGGTGCGCTCCCAGAGCAGCTCGCGCGGCGCTGGCTCCCCGCTGCGCCGACGGAGGAGGCTCAAGCCGCGCTCCACGAGGACCAACTCGTAGCGGCGCAGGACCTCGAGCAGCGCCGCGCCGTCGTCGAGGGTCGGCAGGTGAGCGTCGATCGCGACTCCGTCCAGGAGCACGAACTCGGGAGCTCGCGCGCTCGCGAAGAACTCCGCGTTGCGTCGGGCCAGAGCCGGGGTGAAGGCCACGTAGCCCTGCAGCACGGGCCGGTTCTGGCGCGGGAGGTCGTTGAGGAAGAGCAGGCCCTGCTGGACGTTGAGCAGGTCGACGCCCCCCTTCTTGGCGCCCACCACGGCGCGCACCCGGGGGAGGGCGTGCTCGAGACGCGCCCGCAGCCGACGCTCCTCCAGGTCACCTCGCAAGCGCTCGGGTCGAAGCAGGTCGCCCGCGCGACCGCTGACCTGGCGAGCGGCCTGCGCCGGCCAACTCGGCAGGGGCTGCGCGTAGGTCCAGGAGCAGAACACGTGGGTCCCGATCACTCCGCAGCTCAAGGCCAAGGCGAGGCAAGCTGCCAGCGCGCGTCGACGAGCCAGCGAGAGCGAATCCAGGTCGCGCCAGCAGAGGAAGGGCGCCAAGGCCAGGAAGAGGAAGCTCGCCAGGACGTGCCCGTCCTGACGCACGCAGCCGTGCTTGAAGGCCATGGCCGTCCAGGCGACGACCAGCAACGCTGGCAGCAGCTCCTCGCGCGGTCGCGTGGCGACCCGCAGCGCGCAGCCCGCGGCGAGGGCCAGCGAGCCCAGGGCCGCGCAGCCCGAGAAGAAGCCGTGCCCAGCGAAGGCCATGGCCTCGCTGTAGCCGCGCGCGATCTCGAGCGAGGTCGCCAGGTAGGCGGGCAGATCGCCCAGCTGCTGACCGAGGCCGCACCACAGGCTCGCCCCGGCTCCCAGCCCGCCTAGGCCCCACCCGAGCGCCACCAGGAGTCCGCGGTCCCGGGCCAGGCGCGCCAACACGGCCGCCGCCCCCAGGCTCGCGGCCACGAGGTAGGTGAACTTGATCAGCGAGAGCACGAGAGCCAGCCCGAGCGCGCTCAGGAGCAGCGCCGGGTGCGGCGGGCGCACCACCAGGTAGAGCGTCAGGGTCAGGAGGAGGACCGAGACGCCCGCGTCGATCGAGGGCGGGAGGAAGAGCGCGATCGCGAGCAGCAGGGCGCGCCGGCGCCGCCCCTCGGTCAGGAGCATGGCCAACCCGACGCCGCCCGTCCAGCACAGCGCGTAGAGCGCGCTCCAGGCGACTCGCAGCCAGAACACCTCGGGGTCGTAGGCGGTCCCATAGAGGAAACCCAAGGGGCCGAAGGTGTAGACGTAGTCGACGCCCGCGCGGGCGCCTTGGCGGAAGAACTCGCCGAACCAGCGCTGCCCGGAGGCGTCGATCTGGGTGGTCGCGACCTCGATCGGGAGGAACACGCGCCGGAGCGCGATGGCGAGGAACACCAGCCCCAGGCCGAAGCGGAGCGCGAGCTGCCCGCCGCTGGAGCGCGAGCCCTCGGCCAGGGGCTCAGCCGCCATGGACCAGGCTGCGGTGAGGGCTGGCGTAGGGGTCGCGCGCGATCCGCTCCGGGTGGCGCTCCCAGAGCACGTCCTCGGCCGGCTCGTTGGCGCGGCGGCCGCGGCTCGCGCCCTCGTGGTGGGTGCCGACGGCGAAGGGGGTGCACACGCAGTAGAGCCCGCGCTCGAGGACCCGCAGGCAGAGGTCGACGTCGCCGTAGCTGTTGGCGAGCCCCTCCTCGTCGAGGCCGCCCAGCTCGAGGTAGAGGCTGCGCCGGATCAGCAGGCAGGCGCCCGTCACGGCGCTGAAGTTGCTGATCAGGCCGAGCCGACCGCCCGGGGTCGGCTCGCCGGGGCGCAAGCCGAGGAAGGCGTGCGCGGCCGGGCCCCCGTCCCCCAGGACGACTCCAGCGTGCTGGAGGGTCCCGTCGGGGTAGCGGAGCTGGGCGCCGACCACGCCGACCCCCGGCAGGTGGGCCGCCTCGAGCATGGCCTCCAGCCACTCGGGGTCGTGGAGCACGACGTCGTTGTTGAGCGCCAGGACCCACTCGGCGTCGGTGGTGGCGACGGCCTGGTTGACGAGGTGCCCGAAGTTGAAGGGCAGGTCGATCCGCAGCCGGCGCAGGCGGCCGGCCTGCTCCTCGCGCTCGAGGTAGGCCAGGGTCGCGCCCTCGCGCGAGCCGTTGTCCACCACGAGCAGCTCACGCGCCGCGTAGCGGGTGCGCGCCACGCTCTCGAGGCAGGGCTCGAGCAGGTCCAGGCGATCGCGGGTGGGGACGATCACGCACACGCGCTCGTCGCCCAGGGCGGGCCGGACCCGGTAGCCCGCGCTGTGGGGGACCAGCTCGACGCGAGC
Source organism: uncultured bacterium (assembly GCA_937911525.1). GTDB lineage: Bacteria > Planctomycetota > J058 > J058 > J058 > NORP233. Next base: position 747 of record CALDQK010000881.1, on the reverse strand, counting down.
GTCGCTGAGGCCCCAGGCCGGCAGGGCGTCGGCCAGGGCCGCGCGGCCGGCTTCGCGCGCGTAGCCCTTGTTGCGCAGGGAGGCCGCCGTCGAGCCCGGCACCTTGCGCCAGTGATAGAGCAGGCGGGGGACGTGCTCGATCCTGCGCGCGCGCGGGGCCGCCCGCAGGAAGAGGTCGTAGTCCTGCGCCCCGTCGTAGGCCGAGCGGAAGCCGCCCAGCTCCTCGACCAGCTCGCGCCGCAGGGCCGTCAGGTGGCAGAGGTAGTTGATCGAGAGCAGGTAGTGCGGCGACCAGTCCGGCTTGAAGAAGGGCTCGGTCCGGTTGCCCTCGAGGTCGAGCTTGTCCTCGTCGCTGTAGATCAGGTCGGCGTCGGGGACCTCGCGCGCGGTGTGGGCGATCCACTCCAGGGCGTGGGGCGCGAGGGTGTCGTCGTGGTCGAGGACGGCGATCCACTCGCCCTCGGCGACCCGGAGCGCGGCGTTCAGCGCGCAGGAGATCCCGCCGGGCGCGTCGCTCTCGACCAGGATCGTGTCGGGCTGGCGCGCGGCCAGGGCCAGGAGCTCGCGCACCTCGGGGTCGCGGCAGCCGTCGTCGGCCAGGCAGAGCTGCACGTTGCGGTAGGTCTGGCTGGCCAGGGAGGCGAAGGCCGCCGCCAGCCAGCTCGGGTCGGGGTCCTTGACCGCGAGGAGCACGCTGATCCGGGGCCCCGCGGCGTCGCGGGTCGGCGGCGGGGCGTCGGCCTCGGG
>CALDQK010000880.1 GCA_937911525.1 uncultured bacterium | reverse complement strand
GGCTTGGCGGTCCCCGCCGGCGGGCGCACCGTCGAGATCGACCTCGCGCTCTCGGCGGACACCGACTTCAACGAGCCGGCCTACTTCCAGGACACCTCGAGCAACACCACCAAGGTCGCGGGCGTCCGCGTCAACCCGACGGTGCCCAGCCGCGCGATCACGATCACGATCGACGACAGCGGCAGCAACACGGGCGTCACGGCGACCGTGTTCGCCAACACGATCACGGCCCGCTTCAACGGCAGCTCGAGCACTCCGCCGACCGTCAACGACCTGATCAACGCGCTGAACGGCTCTCAGGGCGGCCTGGTGGACGCCTTCCACGACGGGGTCGGCTCGACGAGCGACTCGCTGGCGACCCTCGTGCAGCGCCTGACGAGCAAGACCGCGACGGCGCAGGATATCTACGTCACCACCCGCTCGGTGACCTACGCCCAGAACACCCAGCCCGCGCGCGAGCAGTCCTTCAGCGTGACGGGGACCGTGCGCAACACGATCCAGTCGACCTCGCTGCCGGCCAAGCTGATCCCCTTCTTCAGGATCCGCCCGAGCGTCCCCAGCGGCGAGGCCGCTGACAACACGCGCAACAACACGCGCCAGGCGAGCAACTTCTTGCGCGTCTACAGCCGCACGGACGCGTTCTTCGACACCAACACCGGCGTGCGCCTCCCGACGACCGGCTCGACGGACTTCGCCCAGCTCGACGCGGTGACCCAGCGCCCGGTCAACACGGGCTCGATCCAGCAGGGTCAGCAGCGCGTGTTCAGCTTCGAGCTGCCCGACACGGCCGCGACCAACGACGAGAGCCAGCTCCTCGTGGTGCTCCGCAGCGACGACTTCGACGCGCACCTCGACCTGCTCAGCGGAACGGGCAGCTACATCACGGGCAGCGACGACAACGGGCTGGGGACCAACCCGATCGTCTACTCCCCCGCCTCGGCCGCGGGCGCCAACCGGACCTTCTACCTGGTCGTCTCCCCGGCGCGCTTCGACGAGAGCGACCTGACCAGCGGCAACGAGACCTTCGAGCTGACGATCTCGGTCAACTCCAAGCAGGGCACCGACGCGGCGCTGCTCAACGGGGTCAAGGCCGACAACCTGCTCAGCGCGATCAACGCGCGCTACGACCCGGTCGCGACGGCGCCGCGGATCGAGAACAACGTCCTGATCCCCTTCTCGCTCGCCAACCGCAAGGCCGAGGTGATGTTCGTCTTGCCCCAGCGCGCGCGCGTCAAGCTCGCGAGCAAGCCGGTGGCGAGCTCCGGGGTGACGGTCACGATCACCTCCTTCCTGCAGAACCAGGTCCCCTCGCCGGTGGACTTCCAGGCCGTGCTCGACCCGGTCGCGAGCCGGATCGTCTATCGGCCGAGCGGCGGAGACGTCGACACGAGCCACCTGCTGGAGCCCGGGGTCTACACGGTCGCCTTCGAGGCGGGGCTGGCGGACACGCAGAACTTCCGCCTCGAGCTCGAGACCGAGTTCATCACCGATACCCAGCAGTAGGCACCCCCTGCGCGGATATCGCCGGATAGACTGCTGCGTCCATGGGCAGGCCGAAGAAGCGCAAGCGCGGTAACAAGGGCAAGAAGAAGGGCCAGCAGCAGCCGCAGCAGAGCGGCGCCGCTGAGGGGTCCTCCGAGGCCGAGTCCGAGGGCTCGGCGCCCGAGACCGAGTCCGAGGGTTCGACGCCCGAGACCGAGTCGGAGTCCGAGCGTTCGGCGGCCGAGTCCGAGCTCGAGGGCCCGACGTCCGAGGCCGAGGGACCGACGTCCGAGGCCGAGGGACCGACGCCCGAGGCCGAGGCCGAGGGATCGACGCCCGAGACCGAGACCGAGACCAAGGCCGAGGGATCGACGCCCGAGACCGAGACCGAGTTCGAGGGTTCGACGCCCGGGACCGAGGACTCGAAGGCCAAAGAGCCCGCGCCCGCGGCCCCGACGGCCGAGGTCGGGTCGCCGGTGGAGGCCGGGGCCTCCTCGAGCGAAGAGGCGCCCAAGGACGAGGGCGCTGAGAAGGACGCGCAGGACGAAGGTGGCTTCGTCGAGGCTGCGCTGAGCGAGCTGCGCTCGCCGGGCAGCGCGGCCTTCCTGCTGGTGATCCTGGCTTGCTTGACCTACGCGGTCACCTACAAGGTGCCCTTCCTCTTCGACGACGCGCCGGTGGTGACGCGCAACCCCAAGATGTGGAGCTGGGACGGCCTGACGCAGGTCCACCAGCCCTTCACGCGCACGCTCACCTACTGGACCTTCGTCGTGAACTTCAAGCTCGCCCACGGTGACGTGGTGCCGAGCGAGCCCTACGAGTGGCAGGACTACTGGTCCTATCACCTCGTGAGCAACCTGCTCCACGCCGGCAACGGAGCGCTGCTCTTCCTGATCTTGTTGGCCCTGTTCCGAGCCAGACCCGAGGAGGTCCCCCGAGGCATGGCCCACTGGGTGGCGCTGGTTGGGGCCGCGATCTGGATCGTGCACCCGGCCAACACCATGGCGGTGGCCTATATCGCGCAGCGCTTCACGCTCTTTGGCACCTTCCTCTTCCTCTCGTCGATGCTCTGCTACGTGACCCTGCGTCACCGGCTCGAGGAGGGGCAGAGCGCGCTCGAGGGGAAGAACCTCGGGCTGCTGGGGGCTTGCTACTTCTTGGCCTTCTGCTGCTGCTTCGCCAAGGAGAACACCACGGTGATCCCGGCGGCGCTGCTGCTGATCGAGATCTTCTTCTTCCGCTTCCGCCGCCCGGTCCTGCCGTTGCTCCTGTTGGGCATGTTCGGCCTCGGGCTCGTGGTCGGGCTGGCCAAGCTCGGCACGGGGCCCTTCTTCCCCGAGCGCTCGCCGACCTCGACATCGCGCGCCGACTACTTCTTCACCGAGATCCCGGTCCTGATCCGCTACTTGCGCCTGCAGCTCCTGCCGACGGACCTCACGGTCGAGCAAGCCTGGCCGATCCTCTTCCACTGGAAGGAGGGCTTCCTCGAGATCGGCAAGCAGGCGCCCAAGACTTCGGGCGCTACGGTCGTCGGGGTGGCGCTGATCGGCCACGTCCTGATCTGGCTGCTGGCGGCGCGCCTCCTGGCGCGCGGGCACCGCTTCATTCCCTTCGCGATCGCCTTCTACTACCTCGGCAACCTGGTCGAGTCGTCCTTCATTCCGATCCTCGACCCCATGGTCGACCACCGGATGTACCTCCCGACGATCATGTTCGGGACGGCCCTCGCGGTCGCCGTCGCGCGCGGACTGCCCAAGATCCACGAGCGCTTCCCCGCGACGCGCGACAAGCTGGGGCCCGCCCTCGCGGTGGGCCTGGTGCTCGCCCTCTCGGTCGGGACGGTGGTCCGCTGCCTGACCTGGACCGATCCGATCGGGGTGTGGAAGGACACGATCGCCAAGCGGCCGGACTGCGCGCGCGCCTACTCCAGCCTGGGCATGGAGCACCTCTACAAGGGCCAGTGGAAAGAGGCGATCGGACCGATCGAGGCCGCCCTGGACCTCGGCCCCTATCACGTCGAGGGCTGGAACAACGTCGGCAAGGCCTACCTCGAGCTGGGCCAGCTCCTGCGGGCCAAGGTGGCCCTCGAGCGCGGGATCCAGGTCAACCGGGTGGTGCCCTCGCCCTCGGTGATCTACTGCTACAACAACCTGGCCCTGGTCCACAACAAGCTGGCGCGCCAGCTGGGCAACGCGCAGGACCCCAAGAACCAGGCCGAGCTGCGCCAGCACTGGATCCGCGCCAGCGCGCTCCTGCGCAAGGCGATCCAGCTCAACCCCCTCTACGACATCGCCTACCTGAACCTGGCGGAGTCGCAGTACAACCTGATGACCATCGAGGCCGACCCGAAGCTGCGGAGCAGCTACGCGGCCGGGACGGTCAACGCGCTGGACGACGGCGAGAAGGTGCTCGTCCGCAAGGGGCGCTCGCTGAGCCTGCCGATGCGGCGCTGGCGTCTGCTGGCCCTCAGCGAGGCCGGCGTGCACTCGCGGGCCGTCGAGCAGGGCGCCCGCCTGCTGGGCCTCCTCGGCGACCAGGCGGACCTCGCCAGCTACCGGGTGCAGGTGACGCAGGACGTGGGGCACTTCGCGCTCAAGGCGCTCGAGGCCGGGCACGCCGCGGGGACGGAGCTCGCCAAGCGAGCGATCCCGCTCCTGGAGGCGCACCTGCAGGGGCAGCCCAAGAAGGACGGCGTGATGGCGATCACGCTCGGCCTGCTGCACGCCAGCATTGGCGGGCGCGAGCAGGCGCAGCTCTACCTGAAGGGGGGCTTGGAGACCGTCCCGGGTGACCCGCGCGCGGCCAAGGCCCGCCAGGTCCTGGCGATCTTGCAGCGGGGCGGCTCGGTCGGCCCCGGGCCCAAGCAGCAGCCGGGACCGCAGGTCCCCGGACCCCAGGGCCCCGGACCTCAGGGACCCGTCGGTCCGCCCGGCCCCAAGTAGCGCGCTCTCGTGGAGGGCGCGCCGGACCTGAGCGTGTGCCTCGTCAACTACGAGGGCGGCCAACCCTTGCTCGAGACCCTGGCCCGGCTGCCGGAGCTGGCGGCGCCGCTGACCCTCGAGCGGATCGTGGTGGACAACGCCTCCAGGGACGGTTCGCCCGAGCGGATCGAGCGCGAGCTGCCCGAGGTGCGCTTGCTGCTGAACGAGGAGAACCTCGGCTTCGCGCGCGGCTGCAATCAAGCCGCGGCCGCCGCGCGCGGGCGCCTGCTCCTCTTCCTCAACGCTGACGCCTTGCCCGAGCCGGGCGCGCTGCCGGCGCTGGCCCGCGCCCTCGACGAGCGCCCCGAGGTCGCGGCGGTGGGCCCACGTCTGCACGACGAGGCGGGGCGCGTCGAGCGGAGCGCGGGGCCGGCCCCGAGGCTGGCCGGGCTGCTCCACCGCGTGCGTTGGCTGCGCTGGACGCGCCTCTTTCGCGCGGCCCACCGCCGCTGGCGCTTCGCCGAGCCCCCCGCGGCCGAGGCGCCCGTCGAGCGCCTGGGCGGGGCGGCCCTCCTCGTGCGACGCGGCGCCCCGGCCTGGGACGAGGGCTTCCCCTTCGGGCTGGAGGACGTCGACCTCTCGCTGCGCCTCGGCGCCGAGGGGCAGCTGCTCTACTTGCCGCAGGCCAAGGTCCTCCACCGCGGCGGCGTCAGCACGCGCAAGAACCTGGCCTTCGCCCGCAACGCCTTCGAGGTCGGCTACGCGCGTTACCTGCGCAAGCACGACCCGCGCCCCTGGGCGGCCGCCCTCTACCGGCTCGCGGTGACCCTCGACTGGCCCCTACGCCTGCTCCTGAGCGGCTGGACCCTCGCCCGCCGCTGCCTCGACCCCGAGCGGCGCGGCCTGGCCTGGGGCGAGCTGCGAGCCACCTGGGACTTCGTCGCCCGGGGCTGGGTGTTCCGGCTCTGGCGGGCCGGATAGCAGGAGCGCCCAGAGCAGGACCAGCCCGAGCGAGAGGGCGCCCAGGCGCTCCAGGCCCCCCAGCCCCGCCACCCCGCGGCTCGGGAGCAGGAAGCAGGCCAAGGCCAGCGCCAGGGTCAGGGCCCGCGCCCGGCTGGGTGCGACGCTCAGGTCCCGCGCGATCAGCCAGGCTGGGATCAGGAGCACGACCAGGTGCGCCTTCCAGGTCACCGGCGAGAAGAGGGCCGAGAGGATCAGGACCGCGGCCCAGCCGCGCTCGGGGCGCTCGGGGTCGCGGGCGCGCCAGCTCAGGACCAGGCCGGCGAGCACCAGCGCGCCCGCGAGGAGGCGGCCGGGCAGGAGCGAGCTGCTCGCGCCGCTGAAGGCCAGCCCGCGGCTCAGGGTGGCCGCCAGCGAGGCGTTGTGCGGCACGACGCACTCCGCGGCGAAGCGGGGCATCAGGGTCAGCCACTCGCCGATCTGGGGGAGCAAGGGGGCGGGGTAGCGCAGCGCGCTCAGGCCGAGCAGGGCGAGGCCCGTCAGGAGCGCGGCAGACACGACGCGCCAGCGGCGCTCGAGCAGCAGCCAGGGCACGAGCAACCAGGAGGTGGGCTTGATCGTGAGGGCCAGCCCCAGCGCGACGCCCGCGGTCCAGCGCGGCCAGCCCGCTTCGCCGCGCGCGCCGAGCAGGGCGGCCAGGAGCAGCAGGGTCAGCAGCGCGTTGACCTGGCCGTGGGCGAGGTCGTTGAGGACGAAGCGGGCGCAGATCAGCGCGGTCAGCGCGCCGGCGAGCCAGGCGCGCGGCGGCGGGCGGGCCAGCCGAGCCAGGCCGAGGGCGACTCCGACCAGGGCCAGGGCCATGAGCAGCAGCCACACCACCCGCACGCTGGGATAGCTCAGCCAGCGCATCCACTCGCTCAGGAGCGCGAAGGGCGGCAGGTAGGTGTAGCCGGTGCCGTTGCGGTAGTCGCTCACCCCGGGCGGGTCGAGGAAGTAGAGGGGCTGCCCCTGGGCCAGGCGCTCCGCGCCGAAGCGATAGAAGCGCGTGTCGCCGCTCTCGGGGTGGCGAATGACCCGGGCCAAGAGCACCCCCAGCACCACCAGGGCGGCCAAGAGGCCCAGCCAGCGAGCGCGGCGCAGGAGGGCGTCGAGGCGCTCGCTCAGCTCGACCGGCGCGCTCAGCGGGGCACCAGGAAGAGCTCGAGCGCGACCGCGCCGGGAGGCGTGACCGGGGTCGGGGGCCCCCAGCGTTCACGCAGGAGCGCGGCGAGGTTGGGCTGGCGCCCGGCGATCACGATCGCGGCGTCGGCGCCGGAGCGCTCGAGGGCGGCCGCGATCAGCGCTGGGTCCTCGCGGGTCGCGGGGTCGGGCAAGAGGTGGATCAGCTCGACCGGCTCGGCGTCCGCG
>CALDQK010000879.1 GCA_937911525.1 uncultured bacterium | reverse complement strand
GGGTGCTCGCTGTCGCTCGCAATCCCGATGCGCCCCCCAGTGGGGCCCGCAAGAGCACCAGGGGCTGGTGCTGCTAGAGGTGTGAGCTTCCACGCCTTGGGATTGTTGCGCACCAGCCCCTTACGCTCTTGCTCTGAAGTGTGTGCGGGGGCGCCTTGGGTGCTCTCGCAATCCCGAGCCCCCCGAGGTGTGGAGACCGGTTGCGCTCCGGGGACCCCTGCTCGCTCTCGCTCGCAATCGGCGACTAGCGCTTGCGGCGCGTGACGTGGATCGCGTGGCCGAGGAAGTCCTCGGCGGCCTCCATCAGGCCCTCGGAGAAGGTCGGGTGGGTGTGGACCGTCAGGGCCAGGTCCTCGACCTGGGCGCCCATTTCGATCGCCAGCGCGGCCTCCGCGATCATGTCGTTGGCGCGCGGGCCGGTGATCTGGACGCCGAGAAGCAGGCCGCTCTGCTTGTCGCCGATCACCTTGACCATGCCCTCGGGCGCGTTCTGGGCGAGCGAGCGGCCGAGGGCCGCGAAGGGGAAGCGACCGATCTGCACGTCGTGGCCGGCGTCGATCGCCTCCTGCTCGGTCAGGCCGACGGTGCCGACCTCAGGGTCGCAGAAGGTGCCGGCGGGCATGGCCTGGAAGTCGCAGACCGTCGGCTTGCCGGCGATCGCCTCGGCGGCGACGACGCCGTGCTTGCTCGCCCGGTGCGCCAGGAAGGGCGCGCCGGTCAGGTCGCCGATCGCGAAGATCGAGGGCACGTTGGTCCGGCACTGGGGGTCGACCGGCACGAAGCCGCGCTCCGTCGTCTGAACGCCGGCGTCCTCGAGCCCGATCCCGCGGCTGTTGGGCTTGAAGCCGATCGAGACGAGCACCCGGTCGGCCTCGATCGCGATGTCCTTGCCGTCCTTGCCCTCGACGATCAGCTTGACGCCGTCCTTGGTGTCCTCGAGGCCCTTGGCCTTGGCCTCGGTGTGGATCGTGGCGCCGAGCTTCTTCAGCTTCTTGGTCACCGGACGGAGCATCTCGGGGTCGAAGCCGCCCATCAGGTGCGGGAGCAGCTCCACGATCGTGACCTGGCTGCCGAGCTTGGCCATGCTGCAGCCGAACTCGAGGCCGATCACGCCGCCGCCCACGATCGCGAGCCGCTTGGGGATCTCCTTCAGCTCGAGCAGCTCCTCGCTCGTCCACACGCGGGGGTGGCTGCGCGGGAGGAAGGGCAGCTCGATCGGGCTGCCGCCGGTCGCGACCACGATCGCCTCGGCCTCGAGGTCCTGGGTGCCGCCCTCGTTCAGCTCGACGTGGACCGAGTTGGGTCCGCTCAGGCGCGCGCTGCCCTTGATCAGGGTCACGCCGGCGCCCTTGAAGAGGCCGCGGATCCCGCCGTGGAGCTTGGCGATGATCCCCTCCTTCCAGGTGCGCAGCTTGTCGACGTCGACGGGGACCTCCCCGCCGGGGCCGATCCCGAACTCGTTGGCGTGGCTCATCTCCTGGCGCAGCTCAGCCGCGTGGATCACGGCCTTGCTGGGGATGCAGCCCCAGTTGAGGCACACGCCGCCCAGGTCGCCGCGCTCGACGCAGGCCACCTTCTTGCCCAGCTGACCGAGCCGGATCGCGCACACATAACCGCCCGGGCCGCTGCCGATCACCACCGCGTCGTAGCGCTCTGCCATGGGAGCCTGCCTCTCTGCCATCTAGCGCCGGCCGGGACCCTGGGCCGCCGCGGTCGGGACCGCGTGGCCAGCGGACCGGCTGGGCGCTGGTTTAGAACTCGTAGCGATAGGTCTGGAGGATCGAGCGCAGGATCCGGTCGGGATCCGGCATGTAGACGTCCTCCAGGGTGTAGGGGAAGGGGGTGTCGAAGCCCGTCACGCGTTGGATCGGCGCCTCGAGATACTCGAGCGCCTTCTCCGCCACGATCGCGGCTAGCTCACCGCCGAAGCCGCTCGTGCGCTGGGCCTCGTGGACCACGATCATGCGGCCCGTCTTCTTGACGCTCTCGAGCAGGGCCGCCTCGTCGAGGGGCACCAGGGTGCGCAGGTCCAGCACCTCGCAGGAGATCCCGTCGTCCTCGGCGCGCTTGGCCGCCTCCATGGTGACCGGCACCATGGCGCCCCAGCAGACCAGCGTCATGTCGCTGCCCTCCTGGCGCACGACCGCCTCGCCGAGGGGCACCGTGTAGTCCTCCTCGGGGACCTCGCCCTTGCTCTTGCGGTAGAGCGCCTTGGGCTCGAGGAAGAGCACCGGGTCGTCCTGGCGCAGGCAGGTCAGGAGCATGCCCTTGGCGTCGTAGGGGTTGCTCGGGATCACGACCTTCAGCCCAGCGGTGTGGGTGAAGTAGGCCTCGGTCGACTGGCTGTGGTAGTGGCCGCCCTTGATCCCGCCGCCGTAGGGGGTGCGGATCACGACCGGGGCCCCGTATTCGCCGCCCGAGCGATAGCGCATCTTGGCCAGCTCGGAGACGATCTGGTCGAAGGCGGGGTAGATGAAGTCCAGGAACTGGATCTCGGGGACCGGACGCATGCCGTAGAGCGCCATTCCGATCGCGGCGCCGATGATCCCCGTCTCGCAGAGCGGGGTGTCCATCACGCGGTCCTCGCCGAACTCCGCCTGCAGCCCGTCGGTGGCGCGGAACACGCCGCCGTTACGGCCGACGTCCTCGCCGAGGATCAGCACGTCGGGGTTGCGGCGCATCTCGTCGCGCAGGGCCGAGGTGATCGCCTGGATGAGGGTCATGGTCGCCACGGTGGCCTCCTCGAGAAAGGGCCGAGATCAGACCACAGGGAGGGAGCAGGGGCAACCAGGGGTGGGGGAGGAGACCCGCCTGGGGCTTACTCGTCCCCGTATTCGTCGCCCTCGTCCTCGCCCTCGCCCTCGCCTGCACCCTCGGCCTTCTTGCTCTTGTAGGCGGGGTTGGCGTCCTCGGGCAGGGGGCGCTTGACGGGCTGACGACCGAGGACCCGGTCCGCGCCCATCTCGGGGCCCATGTTGCGGATCAAGGGGCGCAGGGTGTCGTCGAGCTCCCACTCGTAGGTGTTCCAGGGGTTCTTGGGCACGCCGCCCATCACCCGGCCGATCTCCTTGCGAGAGGTCAGCATCCAGGTGTCTTCGCGCTCGATATGGATCGGGACCGCGAGGCGCATGGCGCGCGCCTCGGCGCTCTCGAGGGTGATCTGCGCCGGGCGCGGCTCGTAGCCGGGCCGGTAGGCCT
>CALDQK010000878.1 GCA_937911525.1 uncultured bacterium | reverse complement strand
CGGCGGGCCGCCTCGATCAGGAGGATCCGCGCCTCGGCCGGCTTGCGCAGCTCGGGGCGCACGCGCTCGCTGAGCAGATCGCGCGCGCGCCGGAGGTCCGTGTTGGCCACCTGCCAGGCCAGGAGCACCCGCGCCGCCTCGGCCACCTCGTCGCTCTTGGCCGTGACCCAAGCCTGCAGCCAGCTCTCGTCGGGCTTGCGCTGCTGCGCGAGGAGCAGGCGCGCGCGCAGGATCGGCTCCTGGCCGTCGGTGCCGACGCGGCCCAGCTGCTGCTCGGCCAGCTCGTACTCCCCCCTGCGCACGGCCCACTCGAAGCGCGCCCGGCCGATCGCCTCGCGGACCTCGAACACGTCGAGGGGCACGCCCAGCTGGGTGCCCTCCTCGATCAAGGCGTCGAGACGCGCCGAGAGCTCGCCCAGGCGCTCTCCGTCGGGCAAGGCCCCGCCGCCGAGCAAGGGGGGCGCGAGGCCGGTCGTCTCCTCGCGCAGCTTGGCGAGCTTCTGCTCGACCTTCGCCAGGGGATCCTGCTGGGCCTGCCGCTCGGCGCGCTGCTTGCCGAGCAGGTCGCCGAGGAAGTAGGCCCCGACCAGCGCGAACACGAGCGTCCCCACCAGCACCAGGCGGGGGTCGAGGTCTGGCCCTGAGGACTCGCCGGGACCCTCCTCGGGGTCCGGGGAGCCTGCCGCGGCGGCCTCGCTCACTTCTTGCTCTGCCGCAGCAGCTCGTCCAGCCGGTTGCGCAGGCCCTTGGCGCGATCGGTCGCGTCCACGGCCTGGGCCGAGGACTGGATCCCGGCGCGCAGCTTGGCCACGGGCGCCGTCGGCATGTGGGCCAGGCGCGCCGTGAGCGCCAGGGAGAGCGAACGCTGGCGCAACGCCTGCCAGGACTCGGCCCCGGGCTGCTCCATCAGGTCCACCGCCCGGCTGGCCGCGCGCCACGCGTCCTCGAGCGCGGTCCGCATCGCCTGCTCGCGCCCGGCCTCAGCCTCGGCGAGGGCCTTGCGGTGCAGCAGCCAACACTTGGTCAGCCAACCGTAGGGGACGTGGGGTTCGTCGACGAGGGCGCGCGAGACGCGCGTCAGCGAGGCGTCGATCGACTCGCGCTCGAGCAGCTCCTCGCGCGCCTCCCAGCAGGCGTCCAGCAGGTTGGCCGCGGGCAGCGTGTCGGCGCGGACGAGCTCCATGATCTGCTCACGGACGTCGGGGAGGCGCCGCTGTGAGAGCTTGATCCGCAGCCACAGGTAGGCCTCGCTGGCTGAGGCCTGCGGGCGGTGGTTGGGGACGTGCTGCCCCGGCAGCGAGAGGTGGTGCTCGCTCACGAAGGGCAGCCCGAGCTTCGTGCAGGCCACGAGCAAGCGGTAGTACTCCTTGTAGTGGTCGCTCTTCTCGACCACGCCGGTGGTCGTGAAGTGGTCCACCAGGTTCAGGAGCACGTTGGGCTCGGGTCGCAGGTCCGCCTTGACCAGGGCCTGGATCGTCTCGAGCACGTCGGTGTCGCTGAGGATCTCGCCCCGCGAGGGGAGATACTTGATCAGCCGACTGGGGAAGGTCTGCCGCCAGCGAGCCCCGGGCACGAGGGCCTGGACCTTGCCCGCGGCCGTGATCAGCCGCGCGATCTTGGGCAGGCTCGGCGCGGTGGTCGAGAGCTCGCTGTTGGCCTTGAGCAGGATCAGGTCCTGCAGCCCCCGCAGCTTCTTCTCGAGCTGCGGGCCGCTCGCGGCGAGCTCGGGGTCGGCGATACACGCCTCGAGCGACTTGAAGTCGACCGACTGCGTCCCCAGCGCGGCGCTCGCGCGCTCGACGAGCGCCAGCGCGGCCTCGCGATCGCCGCTCGCGCTCGGCCCGACGCTCGGGGTCGCCTTGGGGTCGCCCGCCTGCTGCTGCGAGGCGCGCCAGCGCGAGATCGCGACCGTGAGCACCACGCCGGCGAAGATCGCCAGCACCAGCGCCAGCCCGAGCAGGATTCGCCGCCGCTTGGCCAGCGGCGAGGGCGGCAGGGGCGGGGGCGCCTGGCCGCCCTCGAAGGCCTTGCGCCAGGCGCGCAGCGCGGCCGCCAAGGCGCCGGGGCTCGGGATCCGCTCCCGCTTGTCCTTGGCCATGGCCCGGGCCAAGAGCGCGCTCAGGCTGGGGTCCGCGTTGTCGTTCAGCTCGTGGACCGGCTGCGGCTCCTTGCCGGTGATCCCGTCGAGCACGTCGAGCATGGTCGTGCCCGGGAAGGGGACCGTGCCCGTGATCATCTCGTAGAGCAGCACGCCCACCGACCACACGTCGGCCCGGCCGTCGACCTCCTTGTGCAGCCCGAGCACCTGCTCGGGGGCCATGTAGAGCGGGGTCCCGATCACGTCGCCGGTCTTGGTCAGGGTGTCGGCCCCGCGCAGGCCCGCCAGGCCGAAGTCGGTCAGGATCGGCTCGCCGTCGACGTGGCGGATCAGGACGTTGGCCGGCTTGAGGTCGCGGTGGAGCACGCCGGACTGGTGCACGTGGTCCAGGGCGCGCGAGAGCTTCTCCGCGACCAGCACGGCCTGAACGACCGGCAAGGGGCCGTCCTTGAGCACGTCCTCGAGGGCCGAGCCCTTGACGTAGTCCAGGACCAGGAAGGGGCGACCCTCGTAGCGCCCCGCGCTGTGGACGCCGATCACGTACTTGTGGCGCGGGATCGAGGCCATGGCCTGGCCCTCGCGCTCGAAGCGGGCCAGGCCCTCCTCGCTCGCGACCTCGGTCAGGATCACCTTGATCGCCACGTCCCGACCCATGCGGTCGCGGGCCCGGTAGATCCGGCCCATGTTGCCCTGGCCAATCAGGCTCACGACGGTGTAGCCGTCGAAGGTGTCGCCCGGGCGGGGGAGCTTGCCCAACGACTCCTCGTCGCTCGGGAGCTCGATCGGTCCGGCGTCGCTCGTGGCCTCGACGACCCGCTCCCGGCGCGTGGAGGGACGGCCCTGCCCCGCGGCGGCGTATTTGCCCGTGGGCCGGCCGCCGACGGGGGGCCGGACCGCTGGGAGCTTGCCCGTGGTCGGATTCCCGCCGACTCGCGGCGCGACGGCCCCGTGCTTGCCGGTCGTGCGCCCGCCGACGGGGGGGCGCGGGTGCGCGTCGCTGTCCTTGGCGACCGTGACGAAGGCGCTGTCGTCGGTCGCGCCGAGGGGCTCCCCCAGCCGATCAGAGGGCGAGCGGGGCGAGGTCCGCTGCTGGGGGAGGTCGTTGGACGTAGAAGAGGTGTGCCCGCCCGCGGCGCGGCCCCCTCGTCGCTCGTCCCGTCTCTCGCCCGTCACGTCTCTCGCCTCGTCGGGACTTTAGCGCAGCAGGGCAAACCACGCCCGCCCGGTCGCTCTCTGCCAACACGCCTGGCAGAGACCCGCTCGACGCGGCAGACTAGGGGAGTCGAGTCGACCCCCGACGACGAGCAGCGGATGTCCCTCGCCTTGCGGCTATTGCTACCCCTCTCCCTGGCTTGCGGCTTCCTGGCCGGGAGCACCCTGGCCAGAGCGGACGTGGTCAAGCTCAAGAACGGGAGCGAGATCCGCGGCAAGATCGTGCGGGAGGACACGACCTCGGTCGTGGTGCGCTCGCGAGGCGGGACGATCTCCTTTCCCCGCAAGGACATCGCCGAGGTCGTGCGGGAGTCCCGCGAGGCGACCCTCCTCCACCAGGCCAAGTCGGCCATTCGCCTCGGCAAGGCCGCCCGGGCCCGAGCCCTGCTGGAGCGGGTGCTCGAGGGCAAGGACGCGGCCCTGCAGGCCGATGCCAAGGAGCTCCTGACCAAGCTCGACGCCGAGGAGCAGGCCAAGCCCGAGGTCGAGCCCGGTCGCCAGGCCGGCGAGGAGGGCAAGCCCGGCGAGGATCCCTTCACGATCCCCGAGCCCGAGGCCCTCTTCCGCGAGCTCGAGGCCGACGCCGAGCGTCACCCCGCGGCCCGCCGGGAGCTGGCGGGCCGCCTGATCCGGCGCGCCAACGAGCACTACGAGAAGCGCGACTACCTGCTGGCCGCCTCCGACTACCGCCGCGCGCGCCTGCACGCGGCCAAGCTCGAGGGCGGCGACATCGACCTCGCGCAGCTGACCCGCGCGGAGCACGTCTCGCGCCTGCGCCTGGCTCGTCAGGCGGTGCGCAAGCGCAAGGCCAAGCTCGCCGTGGCGGCGGCCAGCGGGCCCGTCGAGGCCCAGGGCGCCCTGGCCAAGGAGCTGCGCGCCCCCGCGCACTACCTCTACGGGCGCGCCCTCGACCTGTCGAATCGCCGCCAAGAGGCGCTCCGCAGCTACCAGAGCGCGATCGGCCGCGACCTGGGCAGCCGAGGGGACATAGCGACCTACCGGGAGCTGGCGCGGCTGGCCTCGGTCGGGGTCGAGATCGGCGAGCACAGCCCCGGCGTGGGCGAGGGCTGGCGCTGGGTGCGGACCCGCAACTTCGCGATCCTGCACCGCCTGCCGCCCGATCCACGCCTGGGGACGCTCTTCGAGGGCTACCACGCCGCGGTGGTGCGCCGCCTCGGCCTCCAGGGCAAGCTGGACGAGAAGGAGCGGATCCCGGTCTTCATCTACCCCAGCGAAGAGGAGTACCGCCGCTCGGCTGGCGCACGCCACTGGTCCGCCGGTCACGCCTCGCGCCTCCAGAGCGGCATCGACGAGGAAGAGGTCGTGCGCTCGGTCTACTTCTATCCCTCCCCGAACTTCGACGCCGTCGCCCGCCACGAGATCGCGCACATCCTCACCTGGGACGCGCTGGACAACGCGCTGCTGCCCTCCTGGGCCGCGGAGGGCTCAGCCCTCTACGCCGAGCCCGAGAACGTCCGCCTCCAGCGGCTGGCCTACGCCCGCCAGGTCCGCGAGCGCTTCGTCCCGAGCGAACAGCTGCTGGGGCGAATCCGCCTGCCCTCGACCGACGACTCGGGCGAGATCGGCGTGTTCTACGTCCAGAGCGCGGCGAGCTTCCACGTCCTCGCAGAGCGCCTCGGAGTGCACAAGGCCTTCAAGGTGGCGCTCGCGATCAACACCGAAGGACCCGAGAAGGCCCTGCGCTCGGTCGGCTGGTCGCTGCGCAGCTTCGAGGGCCAGCTGCAGA
>CALDQK010000877.1 GCA_937911525.1 uncultured bacterium | reverse complement strand
CCTTCTTGGCGGTGGTCTTCTTCTTGGTCGCCTTCTTGGCGGTGGTCTTCTTCTTCTTCCTCACGCTGCGAGGATACGCCCCCCCCCAGTCAACCTCAGCGCAGCAGCTCCTCGAAGGCCTCGTCCCGTCCCCCAAAGGTCCGTTCGTAGAGCTTTCCCACGGTGCGCAGCAGCGAGGGTTTGGCTCCCAGCTCCTTCGCCTTGCGCCAGCTGGCGAGGACCTTCTCGCGCCCCGCGCGGCTGTAGAGGTGGAACAGGCCCCACAGGAGATGCGTCTCGTGGCGCTCCGGCTCGGCGGCCTCTGCCTCGCTCAGGCGCTTGCTGACCCAGCGCAGGACGTAGCCGTTGCTGATCCCGGTCCCCAGCATTTGCTCGGCCAGGAGCAGGCGCGGCCACGCGGCGGAGGTCATCGCGAAGAGCTGCTCGGTGATCCGCTGCAGGTGAGGGAAGTCGCTCCGCCGCCCCGCGCCGCGGGCCTGGCGCGAGAGCACCTCGCCGCTCTTGATCAGCGCGTAGACCGCCGCGATCCGGGTGTCGGAGGCTCCCGCGAGGTAGTGGGCGCGCAGGATCGCCTCCAGGGCCTGTGCGACCTGGCCCTGGGAGTAGAGCGCGCGCGCCAGGAACACGTGAGCCCGCGCGTCCTCGCTGGCCCGCCCGAGCATGATCTGGGCCCCCTTCGCGGCGAGGGCGTAGCGCCCCTCGATCAGGTAGAGGCGGGCGCGAGCGGTGGCGCCCCAGCGCCCCTCCGGGTCGCGCTTGATCAAGGCCTCCATGCCGCGGATCGCCTCGTCCCGCCGCCCGCGGCGGAGGTCCAGGTCGACACGCAGCCACTCGGCCTGGAGCGGCGCGTCGTCCTTGGCCAAGGCGGCGAGCGCCTGCTCGGCCTCGGCGAAGCGGTCGTAGCCCACCAGGACCTGAGCCCGCTCGATCGCCAGGGGCCCCTGCGCGTCGGGAGGGAGCGCCTTCAACAAGG
Organism: uncultured bacterium; assembly: GCA_937911525.1. Classification (GTDB taxonomy): domain Bacteria; phylum Planctomycetota; class J058; order J058; family J058; genus NORP233. The sequence goes on along the minus strand of CALDQK010000877.1, from coordinate 4,084 downwards.
GCTCCAGCTCGACCCAGGCGGCGCCACTCGCCGCCGCTTCGAGCACGCGCTGGAGCGCAGGGCGACTCGCCTCCGCCACCGCTCGCACGCGGGCTTCCAGCAGCTCCTGCGCTCGCTCGCTGACGGTGCTCAGGTCGAGGTCGCTGGCCTGGGCCCGGTCGGCCTCGCCGCGCGCGGCCGCGAGCACGCCCTCCACGCCCTGGGGGAGGTAGTCCCGCGCGACCTGTTCGAAGCGGGCGGGGTCGCGCTGGTAGGCGCGCCGCCACACGGCGATCCCCTCGTCGCGCCGCTTCGCTCGCTGCAGGGCGAGCCCCTGGAAGAGCAGGATCTCGAGCGAGTCGGGGAAGGCCCGCAGGCCGCGCTCGAGCCACTCCAGCGCCGCCGCCGGGCGCTTCAGCTCGAGCTGCACGATCGACATCAGGGGGTAGAGCCCCGCGGGGATCCGAGCTCCCAGCAGCCCGCGCAGGCGCGTCCCGAGCTGGTCGGCTTGCTCGTGGCGGCGCACGACCACGAGCAAGCGCAGGAGCCAGGAGGCGACCATGGCGTCGTCGGGCTCCTGGTCGTGGAGCTCCCTCAGGCCGGCGAGCGCGTCCTGCGGGCGGCTGACTTGCCCCAAGCAGCAGAGGCGCGCGAACGAGAGGACCTCGAGGTCGGGCTCCCGCGCGATCGCCTCCTCCAGGCGCGCAATCGCGGCCGTGGCCTGCTCGCGGCTCGGGTGGCCAGAGAGGTCCTGCAGCGCGCCGGCCGCGAGCACCACGACTTCGTCGCCCTCGGCCTCGCTGAGCAAGGAGCGCAAGACCTGGGCCGCCGCCTCGCGGTCGCCTCGGGTCGTATGGAGCAGGCTCTCGGTCAGGCGGGCGCGCCGGCGCTCGGCCGGCTCCTCGATCAGCTGGACCTGGCGGGCGAAGTCACGCGCGCGCAGCCGCCGGCGCAGGTAGTCCATGAGGCCGCGTCGCGCCGCCGCGCGGACTCGACCGCTGACGCGCGCCAGCACCGCCTCCCAGCGCCCGACCAGGGCCTCGTCCAGGGGGCGCGGCTCCCGCGACTCGCGCTCCAGGCGCGTCAACGCCTCGTTCGTGCGCAGCTGCTGGGCCACCCGATCGACGGCTTCGCCGAGGTGGGGACCTGCGCTGGTGGCCTGGCGCGCCAAGCCGAGGGCCGCCTCCGCCGCGACGTAGTCGGGGCGCTCCCCCGCGAGGGCCTGCTCGGCCTTGCGCAGGCTCTGCCAGCCCTCGAGCCAGGTCGCCAGGCGCGCGACGCCTTCGTGTCCCTCGGGCGCGAGCTCGCGGGCCTCGCTCAGCGCCTGCTCCAGGCGCCCGAGGTCGGCGGGGGCCTCGGCGCGCGCCTCGGCGAGCAAGAGCTCCAGGCGCTGGCTGCGCCGCTCGCTCCGGACCACGCTCACGGCCAGGACCCCGACCGAGAGCGCGAGCAGGACGCTGGCGCCGACCAGGATCGGGACCCAGCGAGCGCGCTTGCGGCGGGCCTGCTGGGGCTGCGCGGGCGCCTCCCTCCCGGCGTGCGCGAGGGGCGTGCGCCCCTCGAGGTAGGCCCGCAGGTCGACCGCGAGCTCGGTCGCGCTGGCGTAGCGCTCCTCCTTGGTGACCGCCATCGCGCGCCGCTGGATCGACTCCAGGGGGGCGGGGACCTCGGGCTCCAGCTCGCCGATCGTGGTGCAGTCCCCCGCGAACACCCGCTGCGCCAGCTCGAAGGGGCTCTTGGCGGTGTAGGGGCGTCGGCCCGTGAGGCACTCGTAGAGGATCACGCCCAGCGCGTAGACGTCCGCGCGCCCGTCCAGGGGGCGCTCGCCGCGCAGCTGCTCGGGGGCCATGTAGTAGGGCGTGCCGAGGATGTCCCCGGTGCGGGTCATGGACTCGGCCAGCTCCTGGTCGCGGGCGAGGCCGAAGTCGGTGATCCGCGCGCGGCCGCTGCGCGCGTCGATGATCACGTTGGCTGGCTTCATGTCGCGGTGGACGACCTGGCGGTCGTGGGCGACCGCGAGGGCTTCGCCGAGCTGAGCCACGATCTCGGCGGCGCGTCGCGGCTCGAGGGGGCCTGCCTCGATCTGGTCCGCGAGGGTCGGCCCCTCGCAGTATTCCATCACGTAGTAGCAGTGCTCGCCTTCGCGGCCGACGTCGTAGACGGTGATGATCCCGGGGTGGTCGAGCTTGCTCGCGATCTGCGCCTCGAGCTCGAAGCGCTGGCGACTCTCCTCGTCGTTGGCCGCGCCGAGCAGGACCTTGAGCGCGAAGCGCCGCTCGAGGCCGGGGCGGCGGGCGAGGTAGACCACGCCGTTGTTTCCGCGCCCGAGCTCGTCGCGCAGCTCGTAGCCGCCGAGGCGCCGGCGCTTCTTGCGCGAGCGCGAGCTCTTGAGCTCGGACGCGCTCTTGGGCAGCACGAAGGCGCCCGAAGAAGGGACCGCGGGGCGGGAGGCCGAGGAGCCGCGCGGGGGATAGGCCGAGCCCGGGGCGCTGCCGTAGGGGGCCCCCGGCGCGCTGCCGGCGCTGCGGCCGGCTTCGCTCCCGTAGGCCACGCCGGGCGCGCTGCCGGCGCTGCGACCAGGCTCGCTGCCGGGATGGGCGGGCCGCACCAGGGGACCCGAGTCTCCCGGCGGGGCGAGCCCACGGGGCGCTCCGCAGCTGGGGCAGTCGAGGCTGGTCAGCTGGGCGAGGGACTCGTAGGGGCGCTCAGAGCCACAGCGGCGGCAGCGAAAGGGCAGGCCGCCGAGGGAGCGCTGGAACTCCTCGGCGCGCTGGGGCGGGACGAGGCGGGCCCGCACGACGCCCTGGGCGGCGGGCTCGCCGACGTGCAGGCCCTGCAGCACACGCGAGGCGTCTTCGGCGCGCAACAGGCCGCGCGCCGAGGCCAGCCGGAGGAAGGCTTCGTCCTGAGCCGTGGGCAAGAAAGGGACCTTCTCGCGTGGTTGAGCAGACGACCCGACCCTCGAAGCCTAGCAGCCCAGCGCAGCCCGCGCCCCAGCTTGGAAGGGCCTCCAGGCCCTGCCTCGCTCCTCCTCGCCGGCATTTGGAAACGCGGCAGGATGGAAAAATTCAGGCTTCGGCAAACGGCATCGCATGTGCCTCGTATCAGCAGACATACCGCAACGAGAGGTGAATCATGCGTCGTTCGACCTTCCTGACCACGTTCGCTCTGACCCTGGGCGTCTCGGCCGCTGCCTTCGCCGGCGAGTCCTACGTCCGCTTCCAGAAGAGCGAGGCCAACCCTCGTGACGCGGCGCTCCAGACCGCCGTCGCGCACTTCAAGCACCCCGACAAGAACGTCGAGATCGTGCTCTACGGCGTGGTCCACATCGCGGACAAGGCCTACTACGAGTCGGTCCAGCGCGACCTCGACAGCTACGACGTGGTCCTCTACGAGGGCGTCGCCCCGGGCAAGACCCAGCCCACCGAGGAGGACAAGAGCCTCGGCACCATGCAGAAGATGATGGGCGAGCTGCTCGGCCTGACCTTCCAGAAGGACGGGATCGACTACACCCGCAAGAACCTCGTCCACGCCGACATGAACATGGACGAGCTGAAGAAGGCCATGGGCGGCAGCACGATCAACCCGCTCGGCGGCGTGATGGACAAGAACCAGATGCGCCAGATGCTGCCCCAGATGAAGCAGTTCAGCCAGTTCGGCAAGGCCCTGATGGAGACCATGCCGGCCATGCGCGACAACTTCAAGATGATGATGGCCAGCCAGCTGGGCAACGCCGACATGAGCGCCGCCCTCGGCAAGAAGGCCATGCAGGCGATCCTGATCGAGCGCAACAAGGTCGTGATGGAGAAGCTGGCTGAGCAGCTGACCAAGACCACCAAGGGCCGGATCGCGATCTTCTACGGCGCGGCGCACAACCCCGACTTCGAGGAGCGCCTCGGCAAGCTGGGCTGGAGCCTCCAGAGCAAGCGCTGGATGTCGGCCTGGACGATCGGCAACGGGATCGACGAGGGCCAGGAGCCCGCTCCCAGCACCCCGCAGGAGCAGCCCAAGACCCAGCCCCGCACCAACCCGGCGCCCGAGGAGGGCCCCCGCTGGTTCTAGACCGCTAGGCGCACTCGCCAGCAACCGGAGAGAGAGAGACGGG
>CALDQK010000876.1 GCA_937911525.1 uncultured bacterium | reverse complement strand
TAGGCGCAGGTGCAGCGCCGTCGCTGGTCGGCCACGCGTTCGCTCCGCTTGGAGCGGTGAACCGAAGAGCCAGGGAGACGACGCACGAGCGACAGCTCGAGACGGGCTGTCTTCCTTGAAAGCGCGAGACTCCAGACTAGCCGGGGGGAACCAGCGCGCCCGCCGCGTCCTCGACGCTCTCGCCCGCTTCGGCCTTGCGGACCGCGGTCAACACCTCGTCGAGGGTCGGCACGCTCGCCCCGCTCCGGAGGCTGCCGTCGCTCAGGACGCGCACGCAGCGCTGGCTGGGCAGGGTGAGTCGCGCGGGCGAGGTCAAGCTGCCGCTGGTCTGAAAGCCGATCCCGCCCAGGTAGATCTGCACGTCCTGGCCGGCCGCCGCGAGCACGAAGAACTCCACCCGCCCGTGGCTGACGCCCGCGATCAGCCGCGCGCCCTGCTCGTCCTGAGCGTGGAAGCAGCGGGTCGAGGTTCGACCCTCGACGTAGTCGCGCAGCGGGCCGGGCGGGAGCTCGGGGAAGAAGTGCGCCACTCGGGCCGGGGTCGAGCTGGCCGAGCCAGGGAGCTCGAAGCGGGGCAGGGTGCCGGCCTTCCCTTGCCGGGCTGAGATCGTCTGCAGGACCACCAGGATCGACTGCAGGTTGTCCTGGAGCTCGACCTCGCGGGCAAGGCGGAAGGGATCGGGGATGCGCGGGAGCGCCTGGGCCAGGGCGCGGGGGCCCGGCGTCCCGCTCCACAGGAAGGCGACTCCCTCGGGCAGGGCTCCTCCGCCCAGGTCCGAGCGCCACACCCTCGCGGCGGCGTCGACCTGATCGCTGGCCTTCGGCCAGTCCTCGTCGCGCTCCGCGAGGCCTAGCCCGCCAGGAGCGGCGAGGGCTGGCTCGAGCAGGCCGCCGTGCAGGACGAGCACCAAGGGCCGCCCGTCGCGGGCGAAGGCCAAGGCCAGTCGCTGACCGTAGGGGTCCTCCCAGCGGCTGAAGACCGCGCTGGGCGTCAGCTCGACCAGCGCGATGAAACCGACCGTCAGGGCCAGGAAGGCCGCCACCGCGAGCGAGCCGTCGCGGACGCGGCGGCGTCGCAGGGCCCAGGCGGGGAGCTCGTCCTGGGGAGCGAGCTCGGAGCGCGCGAGCGCTTCGCGCAGCTCGGACTCCTGCTCCGGCTTGAAGAGCGCCAGCGCCCGCTCCGTGTCGCTCCAGACCGCGAGCACCTGCTCGCCCATGGCGGCGCCGCTCAGCTCACGCAGGAGGAAGGCCTTCTGGCCGAGGTAGAGGCAGTCCCCCAGGACGATGCCGCGGATGACCCACCAGCCGAAGGCGCGCAGCAGGAGCACGGCCGAGACGAAGCAGGCGATCGTGGCCAGGAGGAAGGCCACCGCCGTGGGGCTGCCGCTCCCGAGCCTCCAGTAGAGCGGAGCTGGCACCAGCGCCGCGACGACGACCAGCACGACCGCCGTCACGCTGAGGGCGAGCAGGAGGCCATCCTTGCGGCCAGCGCGCCCGAAGCGGAAGGGCTCCAGCTGCTCTCCGCGCTCCTGGGCGTCGAGGTGCGCCAGGACGGCGGCGAGCTCGGCTTCGCCCTCCAGGGGCACGAGGGGCAGGGCCAGGGGGTAGAGGCTGTTGCGCAGCAGCACGACCCGCGGCGCGCGCAGCTGGAGCCCGGAGCGGGTGACGCGCCGCTCGCTGATCGCGGCCAGGGGCAGCTTGCTGGTCAGGACCCGCGCCGGCACGAAGGGGTAGCCCAGCCGGACGTGGTCGGAGTGCAGCTCGGCCCAGCCGTAGCGGCGCAGGAGGGCGCAGATCGTGAAGCCGATCGAGAGGGGCACCAGCACGCAGAGCGAGACCATGGTCCCGGCGACGACGCGCTGCAGAGCAGCCGCGCTGAGGCGCGCCCCGAGCGGCTCGAGGGCTTTGCCGAGGGCCTCGTCCAGCGAGCCGATCGACGCGCCCAGGGCGACCACGAGGCCGACCTGGAGCAGGAGCAAGGCGAGCAGGATCCGCGGCGCGCGGCGCTCGTAGCGCAGCGGCTCGGGGGGCGGGGCCTCGGAGGGCGGGGCCTCGCCCTCGGGCTGGGTTCCCTCAGGCTGGGTTCCCTCGGGCTGGGCTCCCTCGGGCTGGGGCCCCTGGGGGGTTGGTTGCGAACTCGTTGCTTCCACGTCGACCCCGAGAGCCTACCTTGGCCTCATGGTCGAACCCGCCCAAGCTCCTCCCGATTCGACTCGCGCTGAGGAGCGCTCCGCGCAGGCGCCCCCTGCCCGACTCCCCAGCCTCGGGCGGCGCCTGGCCGCCAGCGCGTTGGCGCTCCTGCTCGGAGCCGCGCTCTGGCTGCCGATCTTGGGCTGGCTGCACCGCCCAGCCCTCCTCCCGGCGTCGCGCGGGGTGACCCCGCAGGCCCGCGCGCTGGTGGCCGAGCAGCTCGCGACCTGGACCGATCCGGCCCGGCGGACCGCGGCGATCGCGCGCATGCGTGCTGCGAACGCCGAGTGGGACTTCATGGGGCGGACCTTCCTGGTCCTCGCCCTGTGCAACCTCGCGGAGCGCGACCCGGACGAACGCGCGCGCTGCCTCGAGGCGGTCGACGCGATCTTGGCCGCGACCCTCGCGCTCGAGGCGGAGCGGGGGCACACCGTGTTCTTGCTCCCCTACGGCAGCCAGGGTCGCTTCCGCTACCAGCCGCCCGACGATCCGACCCGGCGCCAGAGCCTCTTCGTCGACGGGGAGATCGCGCTGATGCTCGCGGCGCGTCGCCTGGTCGCGGAGCGAGCCGACTACCAGGCGCTCCTCGCCGAGCGGGTGGCTCGGATCGAGCACCAGCTCCAGGCGGGTCCCCTCCTCTGCGGCGAGAGCTACCCGGACGAGTGCTGGCTCTTCTGCAACGCCGCGGCGCTGGCGGCCCTGCGCCTGAGCGACGCGCTGGAGGGCAGCGACCACCGTCCCCTCTGCGCGGCCTGGGTGCGGCGGGCCAAGGAGCGCCTGGTCCACGCGCAGACCGGGCTGCTCGTCTCGAGCTTCACCCTCGAGGGCAAGGTCCGCGACGGCCCCGAGGGCTCCTCGATCTTCATGGCGGCGCACTGCCTGCGGCTGGTCGATCCCGAGCTCGCGCGCGATCAATACCTCCGCGCGCGCGCCGAGCTGGCGCGCGGCGCCCTCGGCTTCGCCTGGGCGCGGGAGTGGCCCGCGAGCTGGACGGGACCGCGGGACATCGACTCCGGGCCGGTCGTGCCCTTGCTCGAGGCCAGCCCCTCCGCCAGCGGGTTGGCCCTGCTGGGAGCCGCCAGCTTCGGGGACCGCGAGCTGCTGGCGGGGCTCATGGCTTCGCTCGAGCTCGGGGCCGTGCCCCTGCGTGAAGGGGGGCGCCTGCGCTACGCCGCGAGCAACCAGGTCGGCGACGCCGTGATGCTCCTCGCGCTCCTGCAGGGGCCCCTGTGGGAGAAGGCGGGCGCCCCCGCCGAGGAGGTCCAGTGAAGCGCCCCGCCTTTCCGCTCGCGACCGCCGGCTGCGGCCTCGCCTTGATCGCGCTCTACGCCGCCCTCGACCTCTCCGGCTGGGCCGACGCGGTCAGCGTCTTGAGCGGGACCCCCGCGCCGGGGGTCGACCCGCTGACCGGCCTCGCCTACATGACCGCCCGCCTGGCCGCCTGGATCGTGGCGCCGATCCTGCTCCTCGCTGCGGTCCTGCAGCCCTTGCTGCTGAGGCTGCCGCTCCTCGCGGGTCCCCCTCAGGAGCTAGGCTCTTGAAAGGAAGCGCGCCCGCGCGCCTTCTCTCAGGAGCCCATGTCCGGTCCTCGCTGCGCCTACTGCCGTGACTCCTTCGCCGAGGTGCCCTCGCTCGCCTGCGCGGGCTGCGGCGCCCTGCTGCACCCCGAGTGCTGGCGCGAGGCCAAGCGCTGCCCCTCGATCGGGTGCGAGCTGCCCGCCCCGGAGGCCGCCGAGGCGGAGGCCCCCGCCCCGCGGGCGCCGAGCTCGGCCAAGCCCGCGCTCAGCGAGGGGAGCGCGGCGCGCGAGCGGCTGCCTGCCACCTACCCCGCCCTCGGCGCCGAGTTCCGCGGCCTGGCCCGGGTCTCCCTCGGCCTGGTCGCGATCGTCCCCTGCGGGATCACCTGGCTGATCCCGCTGCTGGAGGAGGTCGACCTGGGGCGCACGGCCTCGATCGCCTGCGGCCTGGCGGGCCTGGTCGCGGTGCTCCACGCGCTCTACCACCTGGGCCGCGGGGCTCGTGAGCTGAGCGAGGACCGCCGCCTGCGGCGCGAGGTCCAGGCGCGCGCGGGCTCCCAGATCTCCTGGGCGACCGTGTTCTGGGGGCCGCGCGAAGCTCCCGAGCGCAACGCGCCCGTGTTCCACCGCCGCTTGCTCCTGTTCGCGCTCCTCGCGACCGCCTTCCTGATTCCGCTCCACTGGGAGCCCTCCTTTCGTGAAGGCCCGCGGCCGCTGCTCAACGCGATCCTGCTGCTGGACCTGCCGCTCTCGAGCCTGTGGGCCCTCACGGCCTGGCTCGCTTGGCGAGCGCGCTCCCGCGGGCCGCACGGGCGGGTGCGCTATGAGGCGCCGCTCCTGCGCGGGAGCGTCGCGGCCCTCGAGGTCGAGCTGCCCGCGCGCCTGCGCGACCTCGAGCGGGTGCGCTGGTCCCTGCGCCGGATCCAGCGCGTCGGGACGCCTGGGAGCGACCTGGAGGGGCGTCCGATCACGGTGGTCCGCCACGACGCGAGGGAGCTGGCCCGCGGCGAGGAGACCCCCCGCGAGGGCGGGATCCTCGTCCGCTGCTACCTGCCCGAGGACGAGCCCGCGACCGAGCTTCCGGTCGAGCCCGGAGGCTTCGTCAAGGGCGACGAGGGCACCTTCTGGGAGCTGTGGGTCGAGGACCCCGCGGCCGAGCCTCCGGGCGAGGAGCCAGGGGAGAGCTGGGCGGACGAGGGGCGCGCCGCGCTCTATCCCCTCCCCGTCTACTGAGCGCCGTGCTACTGAGCCGGCTGATAGCGCTCGACCGAGAGCACTCGCTCGGCGGTCATGCCGACGCCGAGCAGGTCGTCGCGGAAGTCGCCCTCCACCTCGACCTCGAGCCCCTCCACGAAGAGCCCTTCGTCTCCGCCCTGGAGCGCGAAGCGCCGCCCGTCCTCGGTCTCGAGCAGGTAGTGACCGGGGCCGAACTCTTCGCGCACGACCTTGCCGCGGAGCTGCATCAGACGATCGCCCCCGGCGTCTGGGGCCGGTCGAACTTGGTCCGACCCAGACGCACGAAGTAGGTGGCCGCGAGGATCACGACGAAGGCGTTGCCGAGCAGCCACACGCTGTCGAGCAGCCCCTGACCGGGGATCCCGCGCACGTCGGCGTAGGGGAGCAGGACTCCGCTGATGAGGCGGGCGCCCCAGCCGAGCGCGATCCCGACGCCCAGCCCGCGGGTGAAGCGGTTGGGGGTCAGGGCCAGCCCCAGCCCGCAGGGGATCAGGCAGCTGGCCGTGATCACGCTCCAGTGCCAGGCCGCGCCGACGATCGGAATGTCCCAGTCGGGCAGGCCGCGCACCAGGAAGCCGCCGACCGCGGGGAGCTCGCCGACGCCGAAGGGGATCAGGAAGAAGAGCCCCGCCGAGCCGGCCAGGGCGCCCAGGAGGAGGGGCAGGCGGGGCAGGGTCCGCGCCTTGGACTTGCTGGCCGCGACGAGCGCGAAGATCAGCGCCAGGACCAGGGCCAGGGTGGCGGGGACGAAGATCGCGTGGCGGACGGCCGCGCCGGCGTCGAGGATCCCGTAGCCGTATTCCTGGTTCCAGCCCTCACCCTTGGCCGTGAAGGCCAGGATCGAGGCGACCGAGCGGGGTCGCGTCACGCCTGCCTCGCGCAGGAGGGCCGCGGCGGCGGCCACGTGGGGCGTCGCCATGGACGTGCCCTGGAAGTAGGCGTAGACGGTCTTCTTGTCCTTGCTCCGCGGCAGGATCGTGTTCTGGAGCACGCCCTGCTCGGGGCCCTTGCGCATGTCGCCGCCCGGGGCCGCGATGTAGGCCTGCTCGCCGTAGCTCGAGTAGAAGGCGCGCTCGCCGCTGGGACCGACCGAGGTCACCGCGATCACCCCCGGATAGGCGGCCGGATACTCGACCTTCGCGCGGTTGGCGTTGCCCGCGGCGGCCACGACCACCACGCCCTGGTCGCGGGCGTAGTCGATCGCGCGCTTCATGAGGCTCGAGTAGCCGCCCCCGCCCAGGGACATGCTGATCACGTGGGCGCCGTTGTCGGCGGCGAAGCGGATCGCGTCGGCGATGTCGGAGACCGTGCCCCAGCCCTGCGCGCTGAGCACCTTGAGGGGCATGATCTTGCAGCGGTGGGCCAGGCCGATCACGCCCTTGCCGTTGTCGGTCGACTGCGCGATCGTCCCCGCGCAGTGGGTCCCGTGCCCGTGGTCGTCAGCGGCGATCGCGTCGTCGTTGACGAAGTCGTAGCCAGGCACGAAGCGGGTCCGCTGCAGGTCCGGGGCCCAGATCCCCTTCTCGTCCTCGTAGGCGACGCCCGTGTCGATCACCGCCACGATCACGTCTGCGCCCGTCGCGTAGCGCCAGGCGCCGCGAGCGCCGACCATCTCCATGTTCCACTGGCGCTCGTAGAAGGGGTCGTTGGGGAAGGACTCCCGCGGCGGCGTGGGGTCGTCGTCGGGGATCAACTGCGCAGGGGCCGAGAGGGGGCGCGGCAGGCGGAGCATCGCGTTGCGCTCGACGCCCTCCACCAGCGGGTCCTTGGCCAGCCCGGCCAGGAGGGCCTCGTCGCCGGCGAAGGCGCCGACCGCGATCGCCTCATCGGCCACGTTGGGGCTGTTCCAGCGCAAGCCCGCGTCCTTCAGCTCGGGGTGCTTGGCGAGGAACTCCGCCAGCGTGGTCCCGTCGACGAGGTCGATCACCAGCTCATTCGCGAAGCGCTCCGCGACGGCATCCTTGCTGGGCGGGGCGTCGGGGCGCTCCTCGAGGGGGGCTTCAGCGCAGCCTGTGCAGGCCAGCGCCAGGCCGAGGATCGCGGGGGCCCAAGCGGCCAGGGTCTGCTGCGGGCTCACTGGCCCTCCTCTTCCTCGGCGCCCGGGCTCGGGTTGGGCTGGCTCGGGCTGGGCCGGCTCGGGCTGGGCTGGCTCGGACTGGGTTGGGGCGGGAGGTTTCGCGCGCGGGGCCGGAGCCGCTCGGGGTCC
>CALDQK010000875.1 GCA_937911525.1 uncultured bacterium | reverse complement strand
CTGCTGCTTGGCCTTGGCGGCCTCGAGCTCGGCCAGGGTCACGAGCGCGATCCGGGTGTCGCCAGCGCTGAACACGTCGCCGGCCGCGAGGGGGACCTCGGCGTAGCGCGCGAGCTTCTCCCCGTTGAGCACGACCCCGTTGCGGGAGCCGAGGTCCTTGAGCCGGTAGCCCTCGGGGGTGTCGACGACCGCCGCGTGCTCGCGGCTGAGGGTCGGGTCGTCGTGGAACACGGGGAAGGGCTCGGCGCGGCCCACCACGAAGAAGGGCCCCTCGAGGTGCAGTCGCGCGGATCGGCGAGGGCCTTGGATCAGGAACACGAGCTTCTCCACTCCCGCTCCTCTCACGCTCCGGGGCCCGGGGAAGTTCCCTGGAGTTTAGAGGCTGACTCCGGCTGCGGACACCTCACGAGACGAAGGGGCAGATGTTGCCCACGCGCGAAACCCAAGCTCGCGAGACCAGGGGCTTAGCGGCTGGTCCGGGGCGTGCAGAGGGCCGCTCATGCAGAACACCACCCGAACCTCGACCCGCGCCCTGGAGTCTCGGACCCTGGAATCTCGGACCCTGGAATCTCGGACCCTGGAACCTCGGACCCTGGGCGCCGCCGGGCGCGCCTGGGCCGCAGAGCTCCTCGGCGAAGACCTCAGGGGTCGCTTCCGGCTGGAGTGGCTGAGCGAGGCCCTGATCCCCGTCCCCTTCCACCGCCGCCGCGTCTATCGGCTCGGGGCGGACCTCTGGCAGCCGAGCGGACTGGCGCGCCTTACGCCGGGCGGGCGGCTCCTCTACCCCGTCGATCCCGAGCCGCTGAGCGGGCCCCGCCCGCCGCAGCCGGCCCTCGGCGAGGAGGAGCCGCCCGCCCCGCCGGTCCCCAGCGACCGGGCCTTCGAGGCCGCGGCCCTCCGCCACGGGGGCGCTCGCTTCCGCGTGCGGGCCTGGGCGGCCGACGCGGCCGGCGTGTGGTTGTGGCTGGAGCGCTGCGAGCCCTGGGGGCGCCTCGAGCTGGACCTCGACCCGCTCGATCAACGCCCGCTCGGCTACAGCGCGCCCTTCCGCCTCGTCGACTCGCGCCGCCGGGTGGCCCTCCAGCGCCACAGCGTCGTGGTCCGCACCCGCGCTGCGCTGGGGATCCCGGCGGACACGCCCCTCGCCTTCAGCCGCCTCTACCGCGAGTGGCGCGGCCGTTTGCCTACGCCCGGCGGCAAGGCGCGCGTGTGGTGCCTGCGCTGGCGCCTGAGGGGGCCCCGCCAGGGACGGGTGCGGGCCTACGTCAACGCGCACACCGGCGAGATCGCCGAGCTGGCCCTGGACCTGGTCGCCGCCGCTGGCCAGCCGCGCGGGCCTGCGCCCACCCAGCGCGTGCGCGAGCTCGTGCGCGAGCGCCTGGGCGTCGGCTGCGTGGTCGGGGCGCTGATCCCAGGGCACACCGGCGGCGCCTCGGCCCGCGCCTGCTGGCTGGGCGTGGTGATCGACGCGGGCGGTCGGGCCTACCGCGCCTGCTTCGAGGACGGGCACCTCAGCTTGCGCGAGGTGGACGCGCGGGCGGGCTGAGGCGTGGAAGGCGAGCGCCCGCGACCCTTTCTCTGCTACAGAAGAGGAGGTGAGACCGTGCTGCTGCCCTTGGCGTCCCCGCTAGCCCGCTACCGCGAGCGCTTCCGCCGCTTCGTCGCCGAAGGAGGGAAGTTCCGCGTCGCGATCCTCAACGCCTGCAACCTGGACTGCTTCTTCTGCCACAACGAAGCCATGCTCAACCCGCGCCGGCTGGGCAAGGCCGCCGCCCCCGCGCGCGGGGTCCCGCTCCTGGAGCTGGCGCGCCTCGCGAGCGCCTACGCCGCCCTGGGCGGCCCGCAGATCAACGTGACCGGCGGGGAGCCCCTGGCGCACCCCCAGCTCTTCGAGTTCCTGGCCGCCCTCGAGGAGGGCGCGGCGCGCGTGGTGCTCAACACCAACGCGGTGCTGGCCGAGCGGCTCCTGGCGCGGCCCAAGGTCGAGAAGGTGAGCGGGATCCTCGCCAGCCTGCACACCACCGACGAGGAGCACTTCCGCGAGCGCCTGGGAGGCCAGAGCGCCCGCGCCGTCCTCGACAACGTGGTGGCCCTCGCGCGCCACGGCTACGCGGTCGAGCTCAACTACTCGCTCGGGCCCTACAACCGGGACGAGTTCCCCCGCGTGCTCGACTTCGCGCTGGCTCAGCGGCTGCCGCTCAAGGCGATCGCGCTGGTCCGCCCCCACGAGGAAGAGGGCTTCTACGGCGGCGAGTGGGTCGACCCGCGCTGGCTGGAGCGGACCCTGGCCGAGCGCGGCGCGCTCGTCGTGGGTCGCCGAGAGCGCCTCGGCGGGACCCGCACGCTCTACGAGGTCGAGGGCGTGAAGATCACGGTCAAGAACGTGGCCCGCGGCCGCCTGCGCACGACCTTCTGCGAGGGCTGCCGCCACGCCGAGGCCTGCGGCGAGGGGATCTACGGGCTGCGCGTCGGCGTGGACGGCCTGTTCAAGCCCTGCCTGCTGCGCCGCGAGCGCTTCGCGCCCCTCGAGGTCAGCGGAGACTACGAGCTGCAGATCCTGCGGCACATCGACGCCATGGTCGGCGACTGGGAAGGGGCGAGCTTCGTCGACGGCTCGCCGGCCTGAGCGGAAGGAGCTGTCGCTCCAGCGACAGCTCCCTCCCCGTCGATGTTGAACGGAGAAAACTGGAAAACTCGAAGGCAGCAGCTCCGCTGAGCACTCACCGCGCTTTCCAGTTTTCCAGTTTTCTCCGTTCAATCACCGGAACGCGAAGGAGCTCTCGCACTCAGCGACAGCTCCCCCCCGTTCCAGGAGTTCCTCGTCAGCGGAGCCGCTTGTAGAGCCGCTTTCCGCTGTCGCTCTTGAGGAGCAGGTCGTCGCCCGAGATCGTGGTGTGGTACTGCTCGGCGTTGCCGTTGGCCCAGCGCAGCGTCAGCTGACGGTTGGCGGCGTGCCACTTGCCCGGCTGGCCCCAGCCGCTGTCGCCCGAGTCGACGGTGCCCGAGTCGCCGCCGCCCATGGTGTGGGACTTGGAGCGGCAGCTCCCGTCGGCGTTCAGCTCGAGGAAGCGGTCGGTCGTGAGCGAGAAGCTGCTCCCGCCGCCCGAGGACACGCGGGTGTCGGTGTGGCGCCAGGTGCCGACGAAGCGCTGATCGAGGGGCGGGGCCTCGTAGCCGACGGTGCCGAGGACGGCGCGGAAGCCGGCCTCGCGGCGGGTGACCGCCTTGGCCTCGCCGATCACCATTCCGAGCACGCCCTGGCCCTGGAACAGGAACAGGAACACGCGCATCCGCGCCTCGCCCGTGGGGGCCTGGCCGCCGAAGGTCAGGACCGCCGCGGCGTGGGGCCCGAGCTGCGCCCGCTCGACATCGCCCTGGCGCTGGAGCTTGGGGAAGCCCTGCCGGATCTGCTGCTCGACGAAGCGCAGGGCGTTGGGGTCGTCGGGGCGGGTCACGCCCTGGGCGGGGATCACCGCCAGGGTGCACATCTCCTCGGGCTGTCCCTGAGCGTCCTTCTGGGCGTCGCCAGGGAGGAGCGCGATCCCCTGCGCGCCCTCCTGGACCTTCCAGTCGGCGGGGTGGCGGACCTGAAAGCCCGAGGAGTGGCGGAAGGTCGCCCAACCCGCAGTGGAGGTTGGCGTGGAGGTCGGCGCGGCGCCAGGAGCGTCGCCGGTGGGCGAGCCCTTCGCCAGCGGGTTGCTCGTGGCGGGGGTCTCCGGGGCCTGGTCGAGGGGGTTGGGCTTCTCGAGCGGGTTCCGGGTCGTCTTGCGCTTCAGGTCGTAGCTCGAGTCGCCGGTCGTCAGGCGCAGGCC
This sequence comes from uncultured bacterium, assembly GCA_937911525.1. GTDB lineage: Bacteria > Planctomycetota > J058 > J058 > J058 > NORP233. The sequence continues at coordinate 1,640 of CALDQK010000875.1, read as the reverse complement.
CTGCTCGATCCGCACCAGCCGCAAGGGGAAGCGGTCGCTGCCAGCGCTGAAGTGGCCCGCCACGTCGTCGCCGTCGGTCTGGACCTCGAGGTCGAAGCTCTGGCCGCCCTTGGTCAGGGTGCCCGCGAAGCCGCTCCCGGCCGAGATCAGCTCCAGGCGCAGGCCCTCGCCCTCGTAGACGCCGTTGTAGGCCTCGGCTGGCAGCGACTTGGCCGCCGCGGGGGCGGGCGCGCCGGTCTTCTCGCTCGCGCTCTTCTGGCTCGCCTCTCCGCCAGGGCAGCCGGTCAGCAGCGAGAGGGACAGCAGCAGGAGCGCCGGCAGCAGGTAGCTCTTGGACATGGGTCCTCCAGGGCGCGACACCCTAAGGGCTGGTCGCGCCAAGCAAACGAGCAAAGGGGAGCGTCGCTACTCGGCGACCTCGGCCACGCCGCCGGTGATCACCTCGACGCCGTCCTGGTTGACGACGCGGAAGCCGTAGCGGGTGCGGCCCTCGAGCTGCTCGCTCTTCCAGCCCTCGGTCTTGATCACGTCGCCCATGAACACGGGCTTGCTGAAGCGCACCGCCAGCCGCTTCAGGCGGCGCGGGTCGCCGCCCGCGACCGAGTCCACGATCGCCGCGCCCGCCATGGCCATGGTGCACAGGCCCTGGAGGATGATCCCCTTGAAGCCGGCCAGCTTGGCGACCTCGGGGTCGGTGTGGATCGGGTTGTTGTCGAGGCTGGCCTCGGCGTAGGCCGGCCCGCCGTCGGCGGGCACGGTGCGCTCGGCGCTGAACTCGGCGCTGGGGGCCTCGGCGGGGGCCGCCTCGCCCTTGTTGCCGCCCGACTTCTTCTTGCTCGGGTCGCGAATGAACATCGAGGCCTGGACGCGCACCGCGAGCTGGCCGCCGGCGTAGACCTCCTCCTCCACGCGCAGCAGCTGGCCGGTCGACTTGTCCTCGATCCCGCGGATGTAGACCCGGGTCGCGCACACGTCCCAGGGGCGGAGCGGCTGGAGGAACTCCATGTCCTGCTCGCCGTGGACGAGGTTGACCATGTCGGCGCCGAGCTCCTCGTCGCCGACGGCCTTGAAGAGCGCGTCCTTGAGCAGGCGGACCGAGAAGAGCGGCGGGGCGATCGCATCGTCCCCGCTGTAGGCCGCGTTCTCGTCCTGGGTCGCCTTGGCGTAGAGCGCGACGTGCTCGGGGCGCACGAAGAGCGGCTCGCTGCCGTCGAAGCGTCGCCCGACGCAGGCCCGGTTCATGCCGGACGAAGCGCTCGCGCCGCTCGCCGCAGGGGCGCTCGCCGCGCTCGCCGTGAGGCGGTCCTTGAGCTTGGGCAGGTCGAAGGCCCGCCCGAACTTCATCATCTCGCCCAGGTTGCTCGCGCTGATCTTCTTCTGCATGAAGGCCTGCTCGGCCCGCAGCTCGCCCGCGAGGACCTTGGCGTAGTCCTCGAGCGAGCTCTTGACGACGCAGGTCGCGTCCCCGTGCTTGCCCTTCTCGACCTCGCACCCGCCGGCCTCGATGCGCACGGTCCAGTCGTCGCCGCCGCTCAGTTCGAAGTGGATCACGGCGCTCCAGCCGCTGACGGCCATCGGCTTGAAGACCTCGGGCAGCGCGCGGAAGGCGCGCTCCGCCGTCTCAGCCGGCCCCGCCGGCG
>CALDQK010000874.1 GCA_937911525.1 uncultured bacterium | reverse complement strand
TGGCTGAGCGAGGAGACCGGCTACGAGCTCGGCTCTTCGCGCGGCGGCGAGCGACTGCGCCTCTTCTGCGCGGGCGCCGACCTCGGCCGCGGGGGGGAGCTGCGCTGCGACCTGGACCTGCCCGAGGGCGAGCGCACGCTCCGCCTGGGCGAGCGCGAGTGGGAGGTCCTCGAGGCCGAGTGGGAGACGCGGACCCTCGTCCGCGACGACGAAGAGGTCGAGCTGGGCGGCCTGTGGCTGGCCCTGACCCCCGCCCCCGCGCAGAAGCTGGCCTGGATCACCGAGGGCTTCGTGGGCGGCGAGGGCGGCCTGGCGCTGATCGACGAGCTGCGCCAGGCCCCGGCGCCGGTCCAGCCCTGGAACCGCGAGGCGGTCGGCGAGGAGATCCGCCGGCGCTTCTGCGAGCGCTACCCCGACTTCGAGTTCGGGCTCGAGCCGCCCCTCGTGCTCCGCTACCGGGCCGAGGACGGGCGCGAGGGCAGCCTCGACTGCGAGAGCCTCTGGCGCGAGGTCGAGGACGACCCGAGCGGCTTCGAGGGCCTGCTCCGCCACCGGCTGAGCGGCCTGGCCGAGGCCCTGCGCCAGGCGCCGACCCGCGCCGAGTCGCTCTTCCCGCTGATCAAGCCGGTCGAGTTCCTCGACTACCTGCGCGAGCAGGGCTTCGACCCCGTCGCCGAGCGCCTGCTCGACGACCTCTGGATCGCCTACGTCCTCGATCAGCCCCGCGGCATGACCTACGTCTCGCGCGAGCACCACCTCCCCGAGCTCGAGCTCGCCGAACACGAGCTGCGCGCGCAGGCCGTGGCCAACCTCTGGGCCGCCCACGACCACATTCGCGTGCACGGGATCCCCGGCAGCGGGCACCTGCTCCTGACCTGCGGCGGGAACTACGAGGCCTCGCTCCTGCTCGTGGACGAGCTCTGGGAGCAGCTCGCCCCGCACCTGCAGGGCGACCCCGTGGTCGCGGTCCCGACCCGCGACGTGGTCGCGCTGGTCGGCAGCGAAGACCTGGAGCCCCTGGCCGCGATCCGCGCCGCCGCCGGCCGGATCTACGACCAGGGCAGCTACCCCGTGTGGCCCAACCTGCTGGTGCGCCGCGAGGGGCGCTGGACCGAGCTGGAAGACTAGGCGTCGCGTGAGCGACGAGCGCCTGCGAGAGCTGGAGCGGCGCTGGCGCGAGAGCGGCCAGCTCAGCGATCAAGCCGCCTACCTGGTCGAGCGAGTTCGCTGCGGGGACCTCGAGCCTCAACGCTTGGACCTCGCGGCTTGGCTCGCGGTCCCTGCCGCTCGTCGCGCCCGCGAAGAGCTCGGCAGAGACGAAGCGCTGGACACGGCCGCGACGCTCCGCTCGCTGGCCGAGGAGCGCTCCAAGAGGGCGCGACGGGCGGTCGCGGCGGCGCTGGCCCGCTGGCCCCGGCCGATCCTGCTGCGGGTGATCCTGGTCGCCTGGCTGGAGCGAGTCGCCGACGAGCCCGCTGCGGAGTGGGACGACGTGTTCGGCCGCGTGCGCGCGACGCTGCGGACGCTGCACGGCTGCCTCGACGAGCCATGGCCGCTGTCCTCCGAGACCTCGGCCGCGCTGGAAGCGGCCGAGGACCAAGCGGACAAGGCGGGCTGGGGGGACCACCCCGAGACGGGGGAGTGGCTCCCCGCGCCGGACTACGCCAACACACCCGTCGCTCGTTGCCTGCAGTTCGCCTGCGTGTTGCTGCTCGCCGAGCCCGAGCAGGTCGGCGGCAGCGCCGCCTCGGCGCTCGCCTACGCCGACGCCTGGATCTATTGGCGAGAGGTGTGCGCGGCCCTGCGCGAGACCCTCGTCCCCTGGGCGCTCGGGGAAGGGGACCCGCTCCCCGAACGCCTGGGGCTGATCCTTAGCGAACTTCGCTGAGGCTCAGCGGACACTCGACTCGGCTTCCCGACCTCGCTATTCGGTGGCCCGCTGCGCGGGCCTCGTCCCTGCGGCGACCTGAAATCGCTGAAGGGAATGGCCGATCCCCTCTCAAGCGTGACGCGGACAACCTGGCGGAGGGCAGTGGGCCCGAGAGCGACGCTCCGACAGTTCCTTCAACGCAAAGGCGCAAAGACGCAAAGTCGCAAAGAGCGGCGCTCGCGAGTCAAGAGGGATCAAGCACCCGGAAGGCAGCGTGTTGGACGACCCACTCGATTCGGAGTCCCGCCTTCGCCTCCCGCCTGGACCTCCTTGCGTCTCTGCGTCTTTGCGCCTTTGCGTTGAAGACGAAGTGTCAGCAACGACCAGCGGATTCGAGCTAGGCCTCGCGCAGCGCCGCGCGCGCCTCTTCCAGCTCCTTGGCGGCCGCGTCGGTCCGCTGGATCGCCTCCGCCAGGGCCTCGACCACGGCCTCCTGGGCCTGGGCCGTGTCGGGGTCGAAGTCGTCGCCGTACTGGGCCTGCTCGCTGCGCTTGGTCTCGCGCTCGCTCTGGGCTTCCAGCTCGCGCAGGACCTCCTCGACGCCCTGCTGGGCGGCGGTGAGCTTCTTGGCGAGGTTGGCGAGGGCGTCGTGCACTTGGGGCTCCTACTCGAGCTCGCTGGGGCGGCCGAAGCGCTCCTGGCAGAGCGCGGCCAGCCGAGGGCGCGCGTCCAGGCGCCGCTCGGCGATCAGGACGTAGAACTTCCACAGGTCGCGGTGCTTGGCCAGGAGGTCGTCGACCTCGGCCAGCTGGAGCGAGCCGAGGGTGACCGGCGCGTCGCGGCCGACCTCGACCAGGACGTCGGCTTCCTTCTGGGCCATGCCGCGGCTGGGGCAGTAGAGGATCACGTCGCCGGGGTCGAGGCCCAGCTCCTGCTCCAGCTCGGCCTCGAGCGCTTCGCGCTGGGCGCGGTCCTGGTGGAAGCGCTCGATCAGGTCGCTCTGCAGCTCGTCCCCCGCGCCGCGGCGGGTCAGCACGTAGGCCCGCTTGGGCAGGCGGCGGCGCTGGAAGTCGCCCAGCAGGCGGGCCAGGACCTCGTCGTCGGGGGCGTAGCGGGTGGCGAGGTGCAGCAGCAGCCCCTCGTCGCCGAGGGGGAAGAGCTCCTCGATCGTGAGCCCGCGGGGTACGGCCCGCTCGACCATTTTGGAGATCAAGGCGCCGCTGCTGACCTTGGCGTGATGAAAGTAGACCCGCTCGGTCAGGGTGTAGCGCAGCCGGAGCAGGTGGATCACCTCGCTGAAGGCGTCCTCGCGGCGCAGCCCGCCCTTGTTCAGGCGCAGGATCAGCCGCCCCTCGCGGGGGTCGGTCGAGCTGAGCGCGAAGTAGCGGAACAGGCGCTCGTCGTAGGCCCGCCGGATCCCCGTGAAGGCCGCGTCCCGCGCCAGGTAATCGAGCAGGTCCGCGCAGATCGTGCCGGCCACCACGTCCTGGATCAGCGGCGCGGCCGCGCCCTCTGCGGCGCCGAAGCTGGCCAGCAAGGCCTCCTGCACGCCGCCGCGCGCCAGGGCGGCGCCCAGCTCGCTCCCCTCGCCCAGGAAGTGCCGAGTCCGCTCCGGGCCGTCGTGGCGGGGGAAGATCCGTCGCTCGTCCTCGAAGGTGTGCCCGAAGGGCACGTGGCCCACGTCGTGGACCAGGGCCGCGGCCAGCACCGCCCGCCGCAGCTCCCCCTCGCCCACGCCCAGGGTGTCGAGCATCCGCCCCGCCACGTGGCAGGTCCCGAGCACGTGCTCGAAGCGGGTGTGGTTGGCGCTGGGGTAGACCAGGTGCGCGGTCCCCAGCTGGCGGATCCGGCGCAGGCGCTGCAGCTCGGGCGCGCCCAGGACCTCGACCAGGTAGGGGTCGAGCTCGAGGTCGCCCCACACCGCGTCGCGGATCACCACTCGCTTGCCCGGCGCGCTCATCCGACCGGCTTCAGCTTGTCGAACTCGAGGAAGGCGGCCACGAAGTGGACCAGGAGCACGAACACGGTCCCCCAGTAGACGGTGGCCGTGATCCCGCGGCTGACCTCGGCCGTGTCCCGCTTGGGCCGCGTTCCGATCCAGTAGGCGATCCCGCACACCCCGCCGGCCGAGATCAAGAGCTTGCCCAGGACCCAGCTCAGGCCCTGGCCCGCGATCAGCCCGTGGAAGGGCTCCAGCCGGCGGAAGAAGTTGACCTGCCAGTAGAAGCCGCTGTACTCGGGCTGGACGACGAGGAACACGACCAGGCTGGTCAGGCAGGCCGAGAACCAGGCCACGACGTTGACCACCAGCACCCCGACCAGGCTGGCCCAGAGCGCGGTCGTGCCCAGATAGACCTGCGTCGGCGCGCCCAGCGAGCGCATCGCCAGGGTCTGGTGGTGATAGACCCGGTTGCCGAAGTCGCTCGCCAGCGCGGCCCCGGTCCGCCCCGCCCAGAGCAGGGTCACGAGCACCGGGATCACGATCCGATAGAGGCTGAAGCCGAGCGCCGGCAGCACGTCGTCGAGGATCAAGGGCTCGGTCAGCTCGGGCCGCGGCAGGAAGGTGTAGGTGAAGTAGGTCGCCACGAAGCCCGCGATCACGCCCGCGATCACGTTGTAGGGGATCGCGCTGCCCGCGAAGGTGATCTGGCTGTAGTGGCGCAGCCAGCGCAGGAACCAACGCGGCCGCGCGCCCCAGGGGACGACCCCCACCAGCAGGCTGAAGAGCGCCGCCCACAGGATCGCCGGCGTCGCCTCCAGCACGTCGAGCAGCCATCCGCCCGCCGCCCGCGCGACCCGGGCCACGAGCGAGGGCTCCTGCTCCGGCGCGGGCAGGGCCGGGATCTCGGTCGCGAGCATCGTCTGCTCGAGCTCGCCGAACTCGGGCTCGAGCAGCGAGGCGCTCCCCGGGTCGAGGAACACCACCCGGTCGACCTTGCCCTCGAAGGGGGGGTAGTCGTGGGTCACGACCAGCGTCGTCTTGCCGAAGGTCTGGCTGGCCTCGTCGATCAGCCCCGCCACCGCCCGCGCCGAGCGCGGGTCGAGGGCCGAGGTCGGCTCGTCGAGGCACACCAGCGCCGGATCCCGCGCCAGCGCCCGCGCGATCGCGACGCGCTGCTTCTGGCCACCCGAGAGGGTCCCCACCCGGGCCCTGGGCTCGATCCCGTGCTCGCGCAGGAACTCGAGCGCCCGCTCGCAGGCCTCCCCCGCCGCAGGCGAAGGGCTGTGGTCCCGCGCGAAGGCCAGGTTGTCCGCCGCGCTCAGCTCGTCGAGCAGCGCGTGGTCCTGGAACACGATCCCGACCTCTTCCCGCGCCCGCCGAACCTCTTCGTCGCCGGGCAGCACCGAGCGCCCGTGGATCCTGGCCGTCCCGCTGACCTCGAAGGGTCCGTCCGCCGGCAGGAGCCCGGTCAGCAAGCGCAGCAACACCGACTTGCCCGAGCCCGAAGGCCCCACGAGCAGCACCCGCTCCCCGCGCGCCACCCGCAGGTTCACCCCGTCCAGCAGGACCCGCTCCCCGACCGCGACCCGCAAGTCCGCCAGCTCGATCACCGGCTCGTCGGACGCCGCCGGAGCCGCCCG
>CALDQK010000873.1 GCA_937911525.1 uncultured bacterium | reverse complement strand
CCATGGCCGGGGCGGCGCGGGTCAGCGCGCGCGCCGCCAGCTGGCGCGCGCGGTTCGTGCCCAGGCCGCGCGCCTGCCCGTGGCGCGAGATCTCGGCCAGCCGCTCGAGCTCCCGCTCGTGCCGTCCCTCGCCCCCAGGCAGGCCGAGGCGCCCCACCCCCTCGAGCAGCTCCTCCAGGTAGAAGAAGGTGCTCGGCTGCTCGAGGTGCTCCAGGAGCAGGCGCGCCGCCTCGCTGTCCCCTCGCTCGGCGAGCGCCTCGCAGGCCACCTCGTAGCTGCGCTCGCTCGGATAGCCGCGCCGGCGCGGGAGCTGCTCCAGGAAGGCGCACAGATCGGCCGCCGCCTTGGGGTGATCCAAGCGGGCGCCGGCCGCCAGGGCTCGCTGGACCCGCTCCTCGACCAGGCTGCGCTGGTCCTCGTCGCCGGGGATCTGCTCGGGCAGGCGCTGGAAGATCCGCAGGGCGTTGCGCCCGGCGTCGCCGCCCAGCCGAGCCAGCCCGTTGAAGAGCAGCGGCTCGGCCGCCTCGCCCTGGCGAATCTGGTCGGTCAGCAGGCGCGCGGCCTCGGGCGCGCGGAGGGCTCCCAGGGCCCAGCTCGCGAGCAGCGAGAGCTCGCGGTCCTTGCCCACGCAGAGCGCGAGCAGGAGCTTGCCCGAGACGGGCTCGCCGAGCAGCCCCAGGGTCCTGACCGCCTCGGCGCGCACGCGCCGCGGACGCTGGTCGTCGTTGGCCAGGCGCTCTGCGGCCTCGCGCGCGACGACCAGCCGCCAATCCCCCGCCTGACGCAGGGCCTCCCGCGCGACCTCGGGGTGCGGATCGAGGGTCAGGCGCACGATCGGGAGCGAGTCGTCAGCGACCTGGTGCGCCAGGAGCCCCCAAGAGCGCAGCGCCGCCAAGCGGACCCGCGCGTCCCGAGCGCCCAGGAGGGGTCGCAGCAGGGCCCGCCCCTCGGCGGCCTGGTCGACCGCCGCGACCTCTCCCAGCGCGCGGGCGGCTCGCGCCAGAGGCAGCCCCTCCAGCCGGCTGAGGGGGGTCCGCAGCGCGGCCAGGCGCTGCTTGGGAGGGAGCGCTCCCAGCGCGTCCAGCAAGCTGTCGCCCGCGGCGCCGAGCTCGAAGCTGAAGAGCTCCCCCAGGAGCTGCCCGTCGCGGACCCGGGGCTTCCCCTCGCTGAGCAAGCAGGCCCGCCACAGCTCGAGCGCCACGATCGTGAGCCGCTCTTGGCCACGCGGCGCCGCCCGGCGCGCCACGCGCAGGAGCTGATCGCGCAGGATCGGCGAAGCCTCCCCCACGAGCTCGCGATAGGCGCGCAAGGCGAGCGGGTAGGAGGCGCCGGGCTGGTGCGGTCGCCCGTCGACGATCTGGCGCAGCTGGCGCTCGAGCTCGCCCTCGGGCGCGTAGAGCAAGTGCAGGACGTGCAGGCGCACGTCAGGGTCGAGGTCGCCGAGGGCTCGCTCGAGGGGCCGGCGGGCGGCCTCCCCGAGCTCGGTCAGGCGCTCGAGCGTCCGAATCCGCTCACCGGGGCTGCCGCTGCGCAGCCGCTGGATCAGCTGGGCGGCCTCCTCTGCCGGGTCGGGCGCGGCCGTCGCGGCGGTCGCCCAGCCGAGGAGGAGCGGGGCGCAGAGGGCCAGGCTCCGCCGGCGAGAGCGAGATCTAGAGAGGCGCTCGGCCATGACCTCAGGCTCAAGGATCGTGGGCGGGAGCGCAACCGTCGAAGTCGGTTGAGGAAGAGGTGAAAGGGGGGCTGTCGCTGGGGCGAGGGCGCCTAGGCGTGGCGGCTGTCGCTGGGGCGAAGGCGCCAACGCGTGGCGGCTGTCGCTGGGGCGAGGGCGCCTAGGCGTGGCGGCTGTCGGGGGCGAGGGCGCCTAGGCGTGGCGGCTGTCGCTGGGGCGAAGGCGCCTAGGCGTGGCGGCTGGCGCTGGGGCGAAGGCGCCAACGCGTGGCGGCTGTCGCTGGGGCGAAGGCGCCTCGGCGGAGCGATTAAAGCAGGAAAACAGGAAGCTAGGAAAACAGGAAGTCGGCAGGAGTGTGCAGACCGGCGAGCGCGGTGCGAGACCGCTCTCGGAGTTACTGATAGCCCTTCTCGAGCTCGTCCAGTGAGCGGAACTTGCGGGTTCGGAGCTGGAAGCCGATCAGGAACTTCTCGAGGGTCGAGCGGTGGGCGGGCGAGATCTGCTCGAACTGAACGCCCAGCTCGTAGAAGGGGCCGTTGCCGTAGCGGTAGCCGAGGTTGCCCGTGCTGGGGCGGGTCCAGCGCAGCGAGCAGAGCGCCTTGATCGGCTGCTGCTCGGGCACCATGATGTTGAGGCCGATCAGGACCAGGCCCTGGCCGAGCTGCGGAAGCCACTCGGTGCCGGGGAGCGCGCCGACGAAGAGCGCGCCGCCCTTGCTCAGGTTGAGCATTGGGCCCTTGAAGATTCCGTCGCACTGGAAGTCCTCGAGATGGCTCAAGAACTTGTAGGCGACTTCGAGGTTATCGGAGAGGCGGAACTGAATGCGCGCTGCGCGCCGCTTCTCCTCGCCGGTGTACATGGAACCACTCGCGGTGGATGAGGTGGGTGTTCAATGGAATGCTAAGCCGTTGCCGCACCAGCGACAAGGACGATTCGATGCAGGTAGGAGTGTTTACGGTCGGTAGCGACGCCCCCGGGCTGAACGCCGTGATTCGTGCCGTCGTGCGGACCGCCACCCTGCGCTACCAGGCGGATGTGTGCGGGATCGGCGACGGCTTCAGCGGGCTGCTCCAGCCGCCCGCCTTCTGGGCGCTCTCGCCCGCGGACGTGCGCGGACTCAGCCGACGCGGGGGCACGATCCTCGGCTGCAACCGCGACAACCCCTTCGACATTGGCGGGCGGGACCGGAGCGACGAGGTCCTGGAGACGATCCGCTGGCTGGGCCTCGACGGCGTGATCTGCATTGGCGGCGAGGGCTCGCTGGTGATCGCGCACCGCCTCGCCGAGAAGGGGGTGCCCCTCGTCGCGATCCCCAAGACCGTCGAGAACGACACCGCCGGCACGGCGGTGACCTTCGGCTACTCGACCGCGGTCGATCTGGCCGTGAGCGCGATCGACATGCTCCAGACCACGAGCGAGGTCGACCACCGGGTCATGTATCTCGAGGTGATCGGGCGCCGAGCTGGCTGGATCGCCCTCAACTCGGCCCTGGCCGGGGGCGCCGACGTGGCCCTCGTCCCCGAGATCCCCTATCGGGTCGAGCACGTGGCCGCGACGGTCGAGGCCCGCCGGGCGGCCGGCAAGCGGAACACGATCGTGGTGGTCGCCGAGGGCGCCCGAGCCGAGGGCGAGGCCGCCGGCGAGGTCGCCGAGGGCGCGGCGGAGCGCGTCGCCGCCGCCGTGGCCGAGCTCACGCCCGAGATCAGCTACCGGGTCAGCGCGCTGGGCCACCTCCAGCGCGGCGGAGACCCCAACGCCCACGACCGCTTCCTGGCCGCTCGCTTCGGCGCGGCCGCGGTGCGCGCCGTCGTCGAGGGCCGCTTCGGGCAGCTGGTCGGGGTCCGCGCCGGCCAGACGGAGCTGGTGCCCCTCGGAGAGGTGGTCGAGCGGGTGCGCGTGCTCGAGCCGGAGGGGCCCGCCCTGTGGACGGCGCGCTCGCTCGGGCTGAACTTCGGCGACGGGGTCGTCGCCTCGGGCTAGTAGCCGCTGACCTCGTCGACCAGCTTGGCGAGCAAGCGCGTGTAGTAAGTCCGCGCGGTGTAGTTCTCGCGCACCGACGCGGGCAGCTCGAAGTGCAGCGCGTGGTCGACGTGGTCGTCCTGGAGCGAGCCCGTGCGCTTGGCGCCGTTGGCGTAGAAGTAGAAGGGCACGCGCCAGTTCTCGAGCACGTAGGTCCGGTCCAGCCGGTCGACGGCCAGGGTCACGCGGTAGCGGCTGGGCACGTCCTGCACGAGCGTCTCGTAGCGGCGCTTGAGCCGCCTCAGCTCAGTCAGGGTGAAGCCGCGGGTCGCGAGCTCGATCGCGTCGATCTGGACCTGGCTGCCATGGCTGGTCGAGACGTGGCGGTCGTGACCGTGGATCTCGACCAGGAAGGGGATCTTGGCGGTCGAGCTGACCCGGGCCGCGAGGCGGAGCTTCCGCAGATACTCGCCGTGGACGCGCTCGCCGTCGCTGGTGACGCGGGCGTCGAGGAAGCCGCCGTTGCGCCAGGGGCGCTCGGTGGGGCGGTTGACGTCGAACCAGTGCCGCAGCGGATAGGAGCGGAAGCCCGTCGCTTCGACGTGGCCCCAGCTCAGCCGGCTGGCGATCCCCTTGGCGATCGTGCCGGAGAACTCGTCGTAGCCGTCGTGGGGGGCGGCGACGACCTTCCCTCGCTCCGCGGTGGAGCCGCGGTCGTAGTCGACCGTGAGGAAGAGCAGGATGGGCGGCAAGAGCAGGGGAGCGAGCGCAGTTCCAACCATGGAGACCGAGGGTAGTGACCTCGGCCTCGCACCTGTCATGGTTGCGTCAGGACGCGATGTCCAACGCGGCGAGGCTGAAACGAGCGGGGCGAGTCCGTCTCATGTCGAGACCCACTCCTGAGACGCACGCCCCACCCAGTCCGCAACCCCCTGAACCGCAGAGGCTTGAGTTAGCCCGTGGAGACAGGGAGGTGCCTCGAGCGCGCGCTCTGGTGCCAGATCCGCCCGTGTTGTCCTCGGACTTTGCATGGTTGGCAGAGCGCTGACACAGTAGGGCATGAAGAGATCAGTGCTCTGGCGCTTCGGACTCCTCACCCTGGCGCTCCTCTCCACGGGATGCGCCCAGGCAGCCTTGGCCGCGATCCTGAGCACGGGCGGAGGCGGAGGTAGCGGCGGCGGCAGCAGCACGGCGAGCGGCGCTCCTGCTCCCGGCGCGCCGGCACCCGCCGCGCCTGCTGGGGTCACTCAGGTCCCCGTCACGCTCTCCCAGACCACCGCCAGCGCGGCTGGCGGCGACGTGATCCGGATCAAGCTCGAGGGAGTCGAGTCGACCGCTGCCGCCGCCCAGCTCCCGGACGACACCGTCGCGCCGGGTGCGACCGGCGCTCCCCTCGTCAAGGTCCTGGGCGAGATCGTGACGGCGCGCTACGTGGACGCCACCACGATCGAGTTTGTATTGCCGGCCTTGACGATCGGCAACCACACCCGACAGATCGGCATCGAGATCGAGGCAGGCAGGTACCGAGGCTTCTCGAGGTTCACCTACACGGCCTTCCCGCCCGCTTGCGAAGGCTTCGACCCTCCGCGCGCCCGACCTGGCGACGAAGTGACGGTCAAGGGCAAGGGTTTCGTGCCAGGGTGCCGCGTGTTCTTCGGCAACCTCGAAGCCCACGTGACCTACCTCGGCCCTACCCGCCTGAAGGCGCGCGTCCCAGCGCTCGGCCTGGGTCACTACGAGTGCCGGGTCGTCCACCCCGAGGGCCCGGAGAGCGACGACGACGACGCTGAGTCCGGCGACGACGAGGACGATTTCCAGCGCTCTCCGCCCCTCTACTCCCTCACCCTGACCAGGGCCACGCCCGTCGCTCGAGGCCTCTCGTTCCCCGTAGAGGCCCACCTCACCGCGGACGGCGGAGTCTCTCCCGTCGAGAGCAGCCTCGAGCTGAGCGTCCTCCGCGCCGACAGCAGCGTCGCCTATGTGTCGAGCAAGGTGACCAGCTCCAACCGCGCGACCTGGAACCTGAACCTCAGCGAGGTCGGCACCTACACGCTGAGGATCAGCGGATACTGGGGCTATCAGCCTTCGATCCTCGAGCAGCAGGTCACGATCGTGCCTCGCTTTCGCGTGCTGGAGCTGCCCTCGACCCCAGCCCAGGTCGGACAGCTCAGCCCCCTGAAGGTCGCGATCTGGGGCGTAGGTGAGCCCGACTCGACCGCGACGGGCCAGGTCGACGTGCGGCTCGTCGGCTGCGAGCAAGGCTCCTTGGCGGGCACCACGTCGAGACCCCTCGAGGCGGGCGAGGCGAGCTTCGTGGACCTTGGGCTGGAGCGCCCCGGGCGCTACACCCTGCGAATCACGCAGGGCAGCGACCAGCAGGACCACGTCCAGACGATGGAGATCGGGCCGGCCGTCGGTCTGCGATTCCTCACGCCGGCGCCCAGTCAGGCCGAGGCCGGCGCCCCGCTGGCTCCGGCCCTCGAGGTGGCCCTCGTCGACGCGCTCAACAACGTGGTCGAGAGCGCCAGCGAGGTCGAGCTGAGCCTCGACGCGAACCCGGCCGGCGCGAG
>CALDQK010000872.1 GCA_937911525.1 uncultured bacterium | reverse complement strand
CGTGCAGGAGGCGGAGCAGGCGGTGCTGGCGCTCGAGGGGCGCGAGGCGGCCATCATCGTGACGACCCTCCTCCGCCAGCTCGGCGCCGAGCGCGTGATCGCGCGGGCCGGCGACGAGCTCCTGGAGCGGATCCTGCGCCTGGTCGGCGCCCACGAGGTCGTCAACCCGGACAAGGCCTTCGGCGAGCGCCTGGCGCGGCGCCTGCTCTACCAGGGGATCCTCGAGGAGGTGCCCCTGGGCGAGGACCTGGTCATGAGCGAGGTCCGGGTCCCGCCTGCGCTGGTCGGCCACCGCCTCGCCGAGCTGGAGCTGCCGCGGCGCTATGGGCTGACGGTGCTCGCCGTGCGGCGCTTGGACGAGCGAGGTCACAGCCGGGTCGAGCGGCCGCTGGCAGACACTCGCTTGGGCGCAGGGGACATAGCGATCGTGGTCGCCAAGCCGGGCGCGAGCCAGCGGCTCATGGAGCGGTTGGGCGAATGAGGGTCGCCGTCGAGATCCGCGTCGCCGTCGGCGCGCTGTTGACCTTGCAGGTCCTGACCTCATTCGGCGCGATCGGCCTGCTCGAGCGCATGGGCCCCGCGATCGCTCGCATCCTGGCTGAGAACCTCTACTCGCTCGAGGCGACCGAGGAGCTGCTCGCGGCGCTGGGCGAGGCGAAGGTGGCTCCAGACCGGGCGCGTGACCGCTTCGCGGGTGCGCTGGAGCGGGCTCGCGCCAACGTGACGGAGCCCGAGGAGAGCCCGATCCTGAAGCGGATCGAGGCGGAGGCGCCCGCCGCCTTGAGCGGCGACGAACGCGCGCGCCAGGAGACGGTGGCTCTGGTGCGTGAGCTCTCGCGCGTCAACCACGCCAGCACGCACCAGGCGGACAGCGCCGCGCGCGAGCTGGGGCACGCGGGCGCCTGGGCCGCGGCCTTGCTGGGAGCGGCCAGCTTCGCCTTCAGCGTGCTGGTCCTGCGTCGCTTGCGCCGACGCGTGGTCGGTCCCCTGAACGAGCTGAGCGACACGGCGCAGGCCTATCGGCGCGGGGACCTCCACCGGCGCACCCGCCGGGTCGATATGTCCCCCGCCTTCACCCAGGTCGCTGAGGTCCTCGACGAACTCCTCGATGAGACCATGTGCCCTGCGACCAGGGAGGCCGCGCCCGGGGAGCAGCCGGGACGGTTGGAGCAGGGCGCTCTGCTCGCCCTGCTCGCCCTGGACGGGCGCGAGCGCGTCCTGCTCGACGAGGCGGGCCGGGTGCGGGCCGCGAGCGCTGGCGCCCTGGGGCGCCTTGACGGGAGCGCGGCTGGGGAGGGGCTGAGCGAGGCCTTGCGCCAGGTCGCGCGCGGCGAGGAGGTCGAGGGCTTCCGCGTCCAGCGCCTGGAGGGCGGCGCGATCTGCGAGCTGCCGCCGGCCTGAGACGAGCGCTCGGCCGGGGCTAGAGCCTCAGCCCTGCTCCTGCAGCCAAGCAGCCACCCGCTTCGCCATGGGCCCCTCGTGCTCGCCAGAGAAGAGGTGATCAGCGCCCGGGATCTCGATCAGCCGCGCGCAGCGGGCTTGCTTCACGATCTGGCGCGAGTCCTCGGGCAGGACCACCGAGTCGGCGTCGCCGTGCAGCAGCAGCCAGGGGACCCGGACCTCGGCGCCGCGCTCGAGCACGCTCCCGATCGCGAACATGTCGTCCTTGAAGGTCTGGCTGAGCGGGCACTCGGGCTTGTCCCACATCAGGTCCTGGCCAGGCGTCTGCTCGCCGAACTTGCGCTCGTAGAAGCCCTTGGTGTCGACCATGCCCGCCAGCGAGACGAGGTAGTCGATCCGCTCGTCGCTGGCGGCGCGCAGGACGCCGACCGCGCCGCCCATGCTGTGGCCGACCACGCAGAGCGGCCGCTCGCCGACCGCGTCGAGGACGGCGCCGAGGTCGCTGACCTCCTTGCTGATCGTCGACTCGCGGAAGTCGCCCTCGCTCTCGCCGTTGCCGGCGAAGGAGAAGCGCAGGCTGGCGAAGCCGGCGTCGGTCAGCTCCTGGGCGAGCGTGGTGGCCCAGGCGCGGTCCTTGTTGGCGGTCACGCCGTGGCAGAGCACGACGAGCAGGTCTTCGCCGGGCCCGGCGCCCCCCGCGCAGGCGTAGTCGAGGCGCTCGCCCTGGGCGTTGCGGAGCTCTCCGAAGGGTGCGGCCTCGCTCATGAGAACTGGATCACCGAGCGGATCCCGTCCTGGTGGTGCATCAGGTCGAAGCCCTTGTTGACCTCGTCCAGGCTGATCCGGTGGGACACGAAGCCGTCGAGCTCCAGCTCTCCGCGCACGTACATGTCGACGAGCTGGGGGACGTGGGTCCGGCCCTTGGCGCCGCCGAAGCTGCCGCCCTGGACCTTGCGGCCCGTGATCAGGAAGCGAGGAATGATCTCGAGCTTCTCGCCGCGGCCCGCCACGCCGAGGACCGTGCACAGGCCCCAGCCCATGCGCGCGGCCTCGACGGCCTGGCCCATGACCGCCACGTTGCCGGTCGCCTCGAAGGTGTAGTCGGCGCCGAAGCCGTCCGTCATGTCGACGATCTGCTCGACCGGATCGCCGGAGCTGGCGAGGATCGTGTGCGTCGCGCCGAACTGTTTGGCCAGCTCGAGGCGCTGCTCCGACATGTCGACCGCCACGATCGTCTCGGCGCCGCGGAGCTTGGCGCCCGCGACCGCGCCCAGGCCGACCATGCCCGCGCCGAACACGGCCACGCTCGAGCCCTGCTCGACCTCGGCCTTCCAGAGCGCCGCCGCGATCCCGGTCGTGGCGCCGCAGGCCAAGAGGCAGATCGCGTCGAAGGAGGCGCTCTTGTCGACCTTGGCCAGCGCGACCTCGGGCATGACCGTGGCCTCGGCGAAGGTCGAGCAGCCCATGAAGTGGCGGATCCGCTCGTCGCCGCGCGAGAGGCGGGTCGTGCCGTCGGGCAGGTAGCCCTGGCCCTGCTGCGCGCGGATCTTCAGGCAGATATTGGTCTTGCCGCTCTTGCAGTTCACGCACTCACGGCACTCGGGCGAGAAGAGCGTCACGACGTGGTCGCCCTGCTGGAGGGAGGTCACGCCGGGGCCGACCTCGGCCACTACGCCCGCGCCCTCGTGGCCGAGCACGCAGGGAGCGTAGCCGCTGGGGTCCACGCCCGAGGCGGTGTACATGTCCGTGTGGCACACGCCGCAGGCCTTGAGCTGGACGAGCACCTCGCCCTCCTTGGGCGGGTCGAGCTCGAGGTCCTGCACGACGAGGGGCTTGCCAAATTCTTCCAGGACGGCGGCGCGGATCTTCACGGAGTTCCTTCGTGGCGGGTGAGCAGAGGTCTTCCCAAAGTCGCTGAGCGACCGAAAGGGGGAAGGAGAATCGGGTGAGGCGGAGCTGGACCTAGTAGGGGATCCGGTCTTCCTTGGCCATCCAGGCGTCGAAGGGCCCGCGCCCCTCCTCCGCGAGCCGCTGGATCGTCGGGATCGAGCGCTGGCTGACCTCGAGGGGCAGCTCACGGTAGAGGAACTCGTCGCTGAAGCCCGCCGCGGCCGCGTCGTGGCGGCTGGCCGCGAACACGATCTGCTTGACGCCCGCCCAGTAGGCGGCGCCCAGACACATGGGGCAGGGCTCGCAGCTGGTGTAGAGCACGCACTCGCCCAGCGAGAAGGTCTCGAGGCTGGCGCAGGCGCGGCGGATCGCGACGACCTCGGCGTGGGCGGTGGGGTCGTTGCTGCTGGTGACCTGGTTCCAGCCCTCGGCCACGATCACGCTCCCTCGCACGATCACCGCCCCGAAGGGGCCGCCGTGGCCGGCCTCCATGTGCTCGCGCGCCAGCGCGATCGCGCGGCGCAGGTGCTCGTCGCCGCTCACGAGCACTGCTCCAGCACGAAGCGCGCGGCCAGGTTCTGGGCGGCGAAGAGCCGGTAGGGCGCGGTCGAGCGCACGTCGCTGATCGGGGTGATCTCCTCGGCGACCTGGGCGCGCACGGCCTCGGCCAGCTCGGCGCTGGGCGCCTGGCCCTCGAGCAGGGCCTCCGTGGCCTTCAGCCGGACCGGCCGATCGGCCACAGCACCCATGGCCAGGCGAACCTCGCTCAGGGTCTCGCCGCTGCGCCTCGCGCTCGCGGCCACCATGACCTTGCTGATCGCCTGCGCCTTGCGGGTCCCGACCTTGCGCCAGAACTGCACGCCGGGGACCGGGCGCGGCAGCTCGATCGCGGCGATCAGCTCGTCGGGGCGGGCCGCGATCTGGCGGTAGCCCGTGCAGAAGCCGTCGTAGGGGAGCGCGCGCTCGCCCTCCGCGCTCGCGAGGTGGATCACCGCGTTCAGGGCCAGCATGCAGGGCAGCGTGTCGCCGACCGGCGAGCTGGTGCCCATGTTGCCGCCCAGGGTCCCGCGCTCCTGGATCTGGACCGCGCCGATCTCGCGCGCGCACTGGGCCAGCAGGGGCAGCTCCGCGCACAGCTCCTCGTGGCGGAGGAGGTCGGCGTAGGTGGTCGCGGCGCCGATCCGCCAGGCGTCGTCGCGGCGCTCGATCCCGCGCAGGCCGGGCAGGTCGAACAGGTCGATCACGCCCGCCGGCGCGTCCTTGTGCAGCACACCGACCATGTAGTCGGTCCCGCCGGCCAGGAGCAGGTAGTCGGGGTGGCTGGCGCGCGCGGCGCAGGCCTCGGCCAGGTCGGCGGGCTTGACGTAGGCTGTCACTTGGCCGCCCCCCGGCGTTCGATCACCTCCGCCACGGCGTCCACGATCAGCTGGTAGCCGGTGCAGCGGCAGAGGTTGCCCGCCAGGAGCTCGCGGATCCGCTCGCGGCTGGGGTTGCTCTCCTGCTCCAACACCGCCGTCGCGCAGAGCGCGATCCCCGGGGTGCAGATCCCGCACTGGGTCCCGCCCAGCTCGACCAGGATCTGCTGCACGTCGGTCACGACCTCGGCGTTGCGGCTCGCGGCCAGGCCCTCGATCGTGGTCAGCTCGTGACCGACCGCCTGGGCCGCCGGGACCAGGCAGCTGTTGACCGCCTTGCCGTCGATCAGCACCGTGCAGGCGCCGCACTCGCCTTCGCCGCAGCCCTCCTTGGTGCCGGTCAGGCGAATGTCCTCGCGCAGCACGTCCAGCAGGCGCGCCACGGGCGAGGCCTCGACCTCGCGCGCCTCGCCGTTGACCTTCAGCTCGATCTTCACGCCGCCTCCTCGTTGCGGGGTGACTCGCTGCAGCGCGTCGCTTGACCGCGGTTGCTCAATTGATCCGTGCGCTCCATGCGGCGCTCCTTCCTTCGCTGCACCGAGTCACCCCTGAGTCCGCAGCCGCAGCAGGACCTCGGGCAGGAGGGGCACCTCGTCGGTGGCCACCCCCAGCGCGTC
Organism: uncultured bacterium; assembly: GCA_937911525.1. Classification (GTDB taxonomy): domain Bacteria; phylum Planctomycetota; class J058; order J058; family J058; genus NORP233. Next base: position 2,477 of record CALDQK010000872.1, on the reverse strand, counting down.
CTCGAGCGCGTTGGCCACCGCTGCGGCGGGGCCGTCCATGGGGATCTCGCCCACGCCCTTGGCCCCGTGCGGGCCGTGGGAGTAGGGGACCTCGACCACGATCGCCTCCAGCTCGGGGGCCTCGATCGAGGTCGGAATGATGCAGTTGGTCATGCGGTTGGTGGTCACCCGACCGCCCTCGTAGCCGACGGCTTCCCACAGGGCCCACCCCAGGGCCTGGAGCGTGCCGCCCTCGATCTGGCCCGCGACGATCCGCGGGTTGATCGCCTTGCCCACGTCGACGGCGTGAACGCAGCGCTCGACGGTCACCTCGAGGGTGTCGACGTCGACCGCGAGGTCGACCGCGCAGCAGGCCCAGCCGAACACGGGGTAGGCGTCGCCCGAGTAGGTCTGGTCGTCCCACACGATCCCGGGCGGGGGGCTGTAGGTGACCGTGGCCAGGAGCTCGCCCGGGCCGGACTCACGGGCGTGGGTCGCGACGGCCGCCGTGTCGCCGGCGTCGAGGCCGTGCTCCTGTGCGTAGGCCTTGATCCGATCGCCCAGCTTGGCCGCCGCCTGCTCGACGACGTGGCCGACGACCATGCAGGTCCGCGAGGCCACCGTGGGGCCGCTGTCGGGGACCCGGTCGGTCCGCGGCGTCGGGACGCTGACTCGCGCGGGGTCGACGTCCAGGGCGCTGCCCGCGATCTGGGCGAAGGTCGTCATGGCGCCCTGGCCAATGTCGGTCGACGAGGAGCGGACCTCGAAGTCACCGGCGCCGGTCAGCGCGACCGTGGCCTGGCCCTTGAGGCGCTCCTCGCCCGAGCCGGTGAAGCCCGCGCCGTGGAAGTAGAAGCTGATCCCGCGGCCGCGCTTCACGTTGGCGCTGGGCGCGCGGCGCGAGGGGTGGGGCGGCGTGGCGTCGAGGGCGGCCGTGACCGCGTCGAGGACCTCCGCGCTGGCCACGCTCTCCTTGAGGGTCTGGCCGGTCGCGGTCGTGTCGCCCAGCACGTAGGCGTTCTTGCGCCGCAGCTCGAAGGGCTCGATCCCCAGCTGGCGGGCCGCCTTCGCCATTTGGCGCTCGTAGGCGAAGGTCGTCTGGGGCGCGCCGAAGCCGCGGAAGGCGCCGTGGGGCGGGTGGTTGGTCGCCACGGCCCGGCCCACGATCCGCACGTGGGGGATCCGGTAGGGGCCCGAGGCGTGGAGCACGGCGCGGCTGAGCACGACCTCGCTCAGGGTCGCGTAGGCGCCGCCGTCGATCACGACGTCGATATCGGCCGCGACCAGCTCGCCGTCGGAGTTGAAGCCGAGCTTGTGAACGGTCCGGGAAGGGTGGCGCTTGGTCGTGGCGGCCACGTCCTCGTCGCGCTCGTAGACCAGCTTGACCGGGCGGCCGGCCTTCTTGGCCAGGAGGGTCGTGTGCGCCGCGATCATGGAGGGGTATTCCTCCTTGCCGCCGAAGCCGCCGCCGGTGACGGACTGCGCGATCACGACCCGCTCGTCGGGCAGCCCGTAGAGGACCTTGAGCGCCTTGTGCACGTAGTAGGGGCACTGCAGCGACCCCGTGACCTCGACCGCGCCGTCTTCGCGCCAGTGGGCGAGCATGCCCTGAGGCTCGATGTACATCTGCTCCTGGGCGCCGGTGCGGTAGGTGGCCTCGATCACGTGTTCGGCGGCGGCCAGGCCGGCCTCGACGTCGCCCTTGAGGATCTCGAAGCGCTTGAACACGTTGTCGTCGTTGTGAAGCTTGGTCTCGGCCGCGAGCGCCTCCTCGATCGAGAGCACCGGCGCGAGCTCGCGGACCTTCAGCCTCACGTGAGCCCGGGCCGCCTCGGCCCGCTCCTTGGTCTCGGCGGCGACGAGGGCCACGGCTTCGTCCACGTGGCGGATCGTGCCGCCGAGCGGGACGAGGGCCGGCTGGTCGTCGAGGATCAGGGCGACGACGTTCTGGCCCTCTGCGGGAATGTCGTCGGCGGTGACGACCGTGATCCCCTCCCAGTCGAAGGCCGGATCGAGCTCGATCGCCTCCAGCACCGCGTGGGGGACCGTCGAGCGGACCGTGCGTCCGTAGAGGAGGTTGGGCGGTGAGAGATCGTCGACGTAGCGGGCGGCGCCCGTGACCTTGGCGACTCCGTCGATCCGCGGCGGCGAGGTGCCGACGAGGCTGCTCATGAGGACCTCCTGAAAGGTCGCTCAGGGTAACGGCAGAAGCGGGCTCGTCGCCAGCAGGTGGGGCGATACCATGGGGCGCTCATGGGTGACGCAGCGAACCAGACGGGTGTGGGCGGCGGGGAGCCGGGGGTCGAGGCCGAGGCCGAGGGGTCGAGCCCGACGACCGAGAGCCCGACGACCGAGACCGAGGGCCCGAGCCCGACGACCGAGACCGAGGGCCCGAGCCCGACGACCGGGAGCCCGAGCCCGAGTCCGACGACCGAGAGCCCGAGGCCGAGCCCGACGACCGAGAGCCCGAGCCCGAGCCCGACGACCGAGAGCCCGAG
>CALDQK010000871.1 GCA_937911525.1 uncultured bacterium | reverse complement strand
GCTGGGCAGCGCGCCCCTCCCCTCCGCCGTGGCGATCCCTCGCGCGACGGGCTACGCCGCGCACCGCGACCTCCCTGCGGGTGAGGCGGCCAGCCTCAGCGGCGAGGTCGCGCCGGCCTGCTACGCCCTGGGCGAGCTGGTGCTGCACTGGCGGCCGGGAGGCGCCCGAGGTCTGGCGCTGAGCCACCGCGACGACCCGGAGCACCCGCTCTGGAGCAGCCGCGCCGACGAGGCCTTCCTCAGGGCGGGGCGCGGGGTCGCGACCGTGCTCGGCGCCGACACGGCGGGCTTCTTTCAGCTGCGCGACGCGCTGGAGTGGGAGACGAGCGGCCAGACGGTCGAGTCGCTGGAGGTCGCAGGAGACGGAGTGGAGCTGCGCGGGCAGCTCGTGGGCGGGCCGCGGCCCGTGCCCTACACGCTGCGCTTCCGGGCGGCGGGCGCGCGCCAGGCCGCCTTCAGCGTGGAGCTCTCGGGCGAGGCCAACCGGGTGAGCTTCGCGGGCGCCAGCGTCGCCTCGGAGCGCTTCCTCGGCTTCGGCGAGCAGTTCAGCCGGCTCGACTTCAAGGGGCAGCGCCTGCCGATCCTGGTCCGCGAGCAGGGGATCGGGCGGGGCAAGCAGCCCTTGACCGGTCTCTTGAACGCCGCCATGGGCGCCGGCGGCGGCTGGGACTTCTCCTACGCCGCTTTCCCCCTCGCGCTCACGGACCGCCGCCGCGGGCTGGTGCTCGAAGACTCGGACTACTGCGAGTTCGACCTGCGCGAGGACGAGCGCTTCGAGGTGCGCCTCTTCAGCGACGTGATGCACGGGCGGCTCTTCTACGGCCCGCGCCTGCTGGACCTGATCCGCGAGGCGACCGAGGTGACGGGGCGGATGCAGCCTTTGCCCGACTGGATGCACTCGGGCGCGATCGTGGGCATGACCGGCGGCGAGCGCGAGGTGCTCGACATGCAGGCCAAGCTGCAGGAGCACGGCGTGCCCGTCGCGGGCTGGTTCCTGCAGGACTGGGTCGGCGAGCGGCACACGCCCTTCGGGATTCGGCTGTGGTGGAACTGGGAGCCCGACCCGGCGACCTACCCAGACTGGCGCGGCCTGGTCCGTCAGCTGAACGCCGCGGGGGGCAAGGTGTTCGCCTACGTGAACCCCTTCCTGGTCGACGCCAGCGAGCGCGGCCCGCTCGAGCGCAACCTCTACCGCGAGGCGGAGCGGGAGGGCTACCTCGTGCGCCGCCAGGACGGGTCGCTCTATGCCTTCCCGCAGGGGGGCTACTCGGCGGGCCTGGTCGACCTGAGCAACCCCGCCGCCTACGCCTGGCTCAAGGCGGTGATCAAGGAGCAGGTGCTCGCGACGGGGGTCTCGGGCTGGATGGGCGACTTCGGCGAGTCGCTGCCCTTCGACGCCAAGCTGCACAGCGGCGACGCGCGCAGCTTCCACAACCGCTACCCGGAGGTGTGGCAGCGGCTGCAGCGCGAGGCGGTGGCTGAGGCAGGGCGGAGCGGCGAGGTCGTGTTCTTCAGCCGCTCGGGCTTCACCCGCTCGCCTGGTCTGACGACCCTGTTCTGGGCGGGCGATCAGCTGACGACCTGGGACCGCCACGACGGGCTGGAGAGCTCGATCGTGGGGCTGATCAACTCCGGCCTCTCGGGCATGTCGCTCAACCACAGCGACATCGGCGGCTACACCACGATCGGGGTCGGGCCGGTGGTCGCGGTCGAGCGCTCGCGCGAGCTGATGCTGCGCTGGATGGAGCTGAACGCGTTCACCCCCGTCTATCGGACCCACGAGGGGCTGCACCCCAACGCGGGCCACCAGCTCGACGCCGACGCCGGGACGCTGGAGCACTTCGCGCGCATGGGCAAGGTGTTCCAGGCGCTGCTGCCCTACCGCAAGCGGCTGATGGCCGAGGCCGCGGCGCATGGCTGGCCCCTGGTGCGCCACCCGGTCCTGGTCGACGACGACCCCGCCCTCTTCGCGAGCCGGACGACTTTCATGCTCGGCAGCGAGCTCTTCGTGGCGCCCGTGACCGAGCCGGGGCGCGCGGAGGTCCGCGCGCTCTTGCCCAAGGGGCGCTGGGTGAGCGTGTGGAGCGACGCCGTGTTCGGGGACCCGGCGCGGGCGCAGGAGGTGACCCTGCCGGCGCCCACGGGGCAGCCGGCGGTGCTGGCGCGGGAGGGGTCGCCCGAGGGAGAGCGCTTCGTGGCCGAGCTGAAGCGGCTGGGGCTGCGCTAGTAGGGGAGTCCTCGCGGGGAGAGCGCGGCGCGCAGCACCCGGCGGGTGCCGGCCGTGAGCGGGTCGAGCGAGAGGGCGCGCTCGTAGGGGATCCAGCGAGCGGCGAGCTCGTCGCTCTCGGCGGGGGGCAGCGCGTAGAGGGTGGCCGCGACGAAGCAGCTCAGCTCGACGACCCAGGGCTCGCTCGCGCCCGGGGGACTCCCGACGAACACCCGCTCCTCGCGCAGAGGCGTCGCGCTGGCGGGGAGGCTCAGCCCGGTCTCCTCGTTCAGCTCGCGGCGGGCGGCGTCCCAGGCGCTCTCGCCGGGCTCGCGCGAGCCGCCGGGGAAGGCCCAAGCGTCGCGGTAGGGCTCTTCCTTGCGCCGCCCGACCAGGACGGAGCGCGCGCTCGGCGCGAGCAGGCAGAGCGAGGCGCCGCGAGCGAGGCGCGGGTGGCGGGCGGGCGCCTCGCAGCGGACTCGCCGGGCGTCGCGCTCGAGGGCGAGGAAGCCGTGCTCCGCGAGGGCGGCCTCTTCGGCGGGGCTCGCGACCAGGCGCTGATCGCTGAGGGCTGCGAGCGCCTCGTCGCGCCAGGGGAGGGGCAGCTCGCTGGGAGCGTCGGCGAGCACCACGCCCGCTTCGGTCCAGGCGATCGCGCCGGCCAAGCGGGGACCGACCAGGACGGGGCCCCAGCGCGGGGGGTCGGGATCGAGCCCCAGCTCCTCCAGGCGAGCGCGCAGGCGAGCGAGCGCCTCCTCCCAGTCGGCGCGCGCCCGCCGCAGGTCGCGGGGAGCCCAGCCGACGCGGCCCCCCAGCTCGAGCGTGAAGGACTCGCGCGGCCGCGGCTCGCGCGCCCAGGCCTCGGCCAGGCTGGCGGCCCAGGCGATCGGCTCGGGGCCCAGCGCCCGCGCGGTCGGAGCCAGGGCCAAGCCGGGGCCGCTGAGCCAGGTCACGCGCCCCGAGCCCGCGGCCAGGGCCAGGGGGAGCGGCGCGAAGCGAGCCCGCGCCGCCTCGGGGTCGCCGCCCTGCGCGTCGCGCGGCCGCAGGGCGAGCGCGGCCTCCACGAGCTGACGCGCGACCTCTTCGCGGGGCCCGCTCAGCTCCTGGACGCTCTCTGCTCCGACCAGGGACACGGGGTGGTCGGGCCCGCCCAGGCGGCTGAGGTCGTTGGCGACGCTCAGGTCGAGCCCGGCGCCGGCCCGCTGGCGCTGGGCGACCTCGATCAGCTCGGCGTGCGTGACGCCCGAGAGGAGCTTGAAGCCGACCAGGGTCGCGCTCGGTCCGCACCAGCCGCGGAGCTCGCTCAGCAGCTTCGGATTGCGGCGCAGGAGGAGGCTCCGCTCGTCGTCGCTCGAGGAGAGCTTGCCCTCGACCGGCGCGGGCGAGTAGTCGGAGACCGCGGCGGCCATGAAGAGCAGGTCGGGGCGGGCGCGGGCCTCGCGCTCGAGCAGCTCGGCCAGCTCGGCGTAGCTCTCGTAGGGCACGACGCGCAGGCTCGGGTGGAGCGCGACGTCCCGGCGCGTGGTCATGGCGCGGCTGGCGAGGAGGGTGGTCTCCACCCCGGCGCGCGCGAGGGCGCCGGCGATCGCTGCGCCGAAGCGCCCGGTGCTGCGGTTGGTCAGCACCCGCACGTCGTCGACGGGCTCGCTCGTGCCTCCCGCGGTCACGACTGCTCTCACGCTTACTCCTTGCCAGGCGGGTTGGGGGGGCGATAGCCGGCGCCGTCCATGTGTCGAAAGAGGGTCTCCCAGAGCTCGGCAGCCTCAGGGCGCTGCTCGGCGAGCGCGCGGCGGACGCGGGAGGCCGCGACTCGCTGAGGGCCGTTGCCGAGGCGACCTTCGTCGAAGGAGCCCGTCGCGAAGTCCCCCTGCGTGACGCGACTGCGCAGCGCGCGCTCCAGCAGCTCGAGGGCCTCTTCGCCCTGGCCTGCCTTCCAGCGCAGCCAGGCCAATCGAGTCAGCTGGTCGTAGTCCTCGGGGTAGACCGTCAGCCCGTGGCGGAGGGCCTCCTCAGCCGCGTCCGCGTAGCGCGTCCGGCCGCGTCGCCAGTGCTCGATGATGGCGTTGCGGTGCCGCCAGGCGCGTTGCCGGGTGCGCAGGAAGGCGAGCTCGGCGACGTGGGCCTCCTCCTCCCGTCCCAGGGTGCGCAGCAGCTCGCTGCGGCGCAGGCGCTGCTTGGACTCGAGGACGGGCAGGTCCTTGGCCGCGGCGTCGATGTCGGCGAGGGCGAGCTGCGGCTGGCCGGTGCGCTGATACGAGCTGGAGCGGGCGAGGAGGAGTCGAGCCCGCAGGGCCGGGTCGTCGAGGTGCTCGAGGATCGCGCCCGAGCTGGCGATGATCTCGGCGTCGGCGCGCAGCTCGCTCAGGAGCAGGAGGCGCCGGGCCTGAAGCTGGCGCCGGACCGCGGGCCCGGGCGCGGTCGCGATGGCGCGCTCCAGGCAGGGGAGAATCCGCCGCGCGTCCTCCGCGCTGCCCACGTTGCTGGCAGGTCGAGAGAGCTCGAACTGGACCTCGTGGTCGTTGGGGGCGGCCTCGGAGAGGGCGAGGGCGAGGTCGATGTTCATCCGCCCCAGAGTCACCACGCTCAGGATCTTGGCGGCCAAGGGTCTGGGCAGCTCGGCCCGCAGGAGCGTCACGAGGCGCAGGGCTTTCAGCAGTTGGTTCAGCGCGCGCTCGTCGGTCTCGTCGCGGAGCGGTCGCCCGAGGGTGTTCCTGCCCAGGTGGGCGGCGGCCCGCTCGACCAGGGGGAGCGCCAGCGCCAACAGCTGCTCGCGCTGCTGGCCGCCCTCTTCGAGCTGCAGCTCGAGCGGGTCGAGGGCGACCAGGGCGGGACCGAGCTGGCCGCGCCCGAGGCCTTCGGCGGCGACGGCGAGGCGCACCTCGACGTCGAGTCGGCGGGACGGAGCGCGCAGCTCCCGGAGGGCGCGCTCCGCGAGGACCACCTCGCCGCGAGCGAGGAGGAGCTCGACGCGCGCTCGTCCCTCGGGCTCAGGCAGGGCGCCGTCCGCGCGGACCCGCAGTCGCTCGAGGACGGCGCTGGCGGCCCTCAGCTCGTCAGCTCCGGGCACCTCGCCGACGCGGACCCGGCCCCAGGTTCGCCAGACCTGGAGCTCGGCGAAGCGCAGCTCGCTGGCCTCGAAGAGGTCAGCGAGGAGCGGGACCTCGCCCTGGCGCAGCCGCTGGACGGCCCGAACGAGGCGAGCTCCAGCCTCGGAGAGTTCGTCGATCCCCTGGGGCTCGCGGTCCTGGGCCGAGGCCGCGAGCGCCGAGACCAGCTGCAGGCGCGCCAGCAGCTCCCTGGGGACGGCGTCGCCCGGCAGTCCGTTGAGCCGTTCGCGCGCCTCGGCCAGCGGGGCCTCGAGCGCTCGCAGCGACTCGCCCCGTTCGCTGAGCGCGCGCAGCTCCTCGTCGGTCGTCGCGACGGCGACCTCGGCCCGTCGCATCATGATTCGAGCGCGCCAGGCGGCGCGGAAGAGGAGGGCGGCGAGGACGAGCGCGGTCCCGGCCAGGACCAGGAGGAGCCGGCGAGCGCCGCGCCGGCGGGCTTGGCGAGCGCGCAGGGCGGAGGCGCGGCTGGGTGCGCTCCCGCTCAGGGCCAGGTCGAGGTCAGCGAGGAGCGCGCCCGCGTCGGGGTAGCGCTCGCCGGGCTCGCGGCGGAGGGCTGCCAGGCACACCGCCTCCAGGCCTTCGGGCACTTCGGGCGCCAGGCGGCGCGGAGGCTCGGGGTCCTTGGAGGTGATCTCTGCGCCCAGCTCGAGCAGGGTCGCGCCGCCGAAGGGCAGCTCGCGGGTCAAGGCTTGGTAGAGGAGGACGCCGAGGGCCCACACGTCGCAGGAGGGTCCTGGGTCGCTGCCTCTGCTGCCGAACTGTTCGGGCGCCATGTGGGTCGGCGTGCCCACCAGCGCCCCGGTCTGGGTCAAGCGCGACAGGTCGGCCGCGACCGCGAGGCCGAAGTCAGCCAGCTTGACCTGTCCGTTCCGGTCGACGAGCGCGTTGGCGGGTTTGACGTCGCGGTGGACGACGCCCTGGGAGTGGGCGTGAGCGAGGGCTTCACAGCCCCCCCGCACCAGCCGCACCCGCTCCTGGAGCCCTCGAGTGGCGAAGGCGTCTTCCAGCTCCTGGGCGCCCTCGACCAGCTCATAGGCGAGGTAGAGGTAGCCCTCGGCTTCGCCCGCCGAGTGGACCCGGAGGATGTGTGGGTGGTTGAGCCTGGCGGTCAGCTCGCCTTCCCGCCGGAAGCGCTCGCGCCGCCGATCGTCGGGAGCGTAGAGGACGACCTTGAGGGCGACTTCGCGTTCCGCGGTCGGGTCCCAGGCTCGATAGACGGCCCCCATTCCTCCGCGCCCCAGCTCCCCTCGCAGGGTGAAGGGGCCGAAGGGCCCGCGGGGCGCGGGGCCGCTCTGGCGAGTCGGCGGCTCGAGGGAGGGCTCAGGAGATCCGGAGTCCGAGCTGGCGACCGAGTCATAGCTCCAGTCGTAGTTCACTAGCCCGCAGGATCGCCCCAGGGGGTCGAGGTTGGCAAGTCGAAGCCCCGCCTCAGCGGATCAGCGCTACCAACTGGCTCGCATGAGCCAAGAGCCGCCCTTGTGGCCCATACACCCAGTTCTCTTCGCTCGCATACCCGGCCCGCATGAGCGAGCTGCGGTTGGTGACGAGGAGGGGGTCGTTCGGCGCCAGCTGCTCCAGCTCACCCTGGTGGTGCAGCTCGGCCGAGATCGTGACGGAGCCCGCCGCGCGGATCCGAGCCAGCCGCGGGTAGAAGGCTGGCGGCCAGGCGTCGAGGAGCGCCAGCACATAGCAGGTGTCCCACGCCGGCGGCTCGAGGATGCGCACCCACCCCCCGATCTCGGCCGCCCCCTCGTGCCCCGACACGGGCGCCTCTCCCAGCCCTTGACGGTATTCGAGGTGCTGGGTGAAGGCAGGAAAGCCCTCTCTACGCGGCCAGGCCGGGCACTGCTCCGCCGGCGCGATCCCATGGGGAGCGACGTGGTCGTAGTCGGCGTCTGCCTGGCGATCCTTGGCGAAGGTCAGCAGCGCGCTCGCCGCGACGGACCCGCCCTGGAGCAGCTCCGCCGCCAGGTAGCTGACCCGCCCCCCGCGGCGAACCTCTCGAGCCCGCCCCGAGACCTCACCGGCGCGCAGCGGCGCACAGAAGGTCGCCTGCAGGGCCCGCAAAGGCCGCCCCCGCGAGAGCGCCTCGGCCCCACGCACCAGCAGCGCCATGGTCAGCCCGCCATAGGCGCCGGGGCCCTGATACCAGCTCTCACACACCTCCGCCGAGAACGCCCCCCCGGGCCCGAGCACCACCGCGCTGACTTCGGCGAAGGACTTCATGACCTCGGTCTACGCTGCCCAGGTCTCGCCCGAAACCGCGAGCGGGAACTTTCGGGCAAGCTCGGCAGAACCGAGAGTTCTGCCAAGCACCCGACCGGGCTGTGCCGTCGGTGCCTGGCACAACCGAGAGTTCTGCCAAGCACCCCGCTCGCCGCCGCGCCGCCAAGCCCCGCCGTGGCCATTTCGCAGGCCCGCGAATCCCGACCCGCCGAGCTGGCCGTACGTAGCGGCAGCCCCGACCCGAGGGCCGGAGCTGCCT
>CALDQK010000870.1 GCA_937911525.1 uncultured bacterium | reverse complement strand
GCTCCGTCGCCCCGACCCCCGCCCGACGCAGCTGGAGCTCGACGGCGGCGCCCAGGTCGGCGTGCGGACGCGCCCCCGCTCGCCGCTCGACGCACTCGCCCAAACCGGCCGCCTCGAGCTCGCTCGCGACCTCCTCGCCCACCTCGTAGGCGTCGAGCCCAATGCAGGGCCCGACGACTGCCCGCAGCTCAGCCGCCGGGCAGCCTGCCTCGGCGCAGAGCGACGCCACGGCCGCGCCGACCACGTCCTGGACCGTGCCGCGCCACCCCGAGTGGACGGCGCCGACGGCCGGGACACCTCCGTCCCGCCGCGGGCCAGCCAAGAGGACCGGCACGCAGTCCGCCGCGCGCGCGGCCAGGACCAGCCCTGGCTCTCGGGTCACCAGCCCGTCCGCCTCGCCCGCGCAGGCCAGGGGCCCGCTGGCGCGCTCGACGCGCAGGACGGCGCGCCCGTGGACCTGGCTGAGCAGGACCAGGTCCTCGGCCCCCCGGCCCAAGGCGGCCGCGACCCGGCTCCAGTTCTCGACCAGGCGCTCGTCGGTCTCGCCGGGGCGGCGGGCCAGGTTGAGCGAGTCGAGCGGGCCCTGGGACACCCCGCCGTAGCGGGTCGTGAACCCGTGGGGCACGTCGCGCAGGAGCTTGGAGCGGACGAGCATTTTCACTGTCCCCCTCTTCGGATGAACTTGCGTGCCGACTGAAGCTTGCAGCCCCAGGGCTCCCCGCTACCGTGCCTCCATGCGTCAGGCCCTCCATTGGCGGCTCCCGCTGCTCGTCCTCGGCGTCGGGGCCCTGGCGGCGACGACGATCGCCGGGTGTGGACCCGCGCTCACGGTCGGCGCGATCGCGGGGATCTCCTCCCTGCAGGACGACGGCGACGTCCGCCCCGACGCCCTGCCGAGCGCGAGCGTGACCACGCCCTCGGGCACGGTCAACGACGTGATCGCCCTCAGCTACCGGCTGACGGACGCCGACGGCGACCGGGCCTCGATCGTCGTCGAATACAGCCGCGACGGGACGACCTTCCAGGCGGCCAGCCAGGCCTTCGTCGAGGGCGCCGAGGGCACCTCGAACCTGACCGCGGCCGCGGGCGGCAGCGACCACGTCTACTTCTGGAACTCGACCCGCGACCTCTCCACCGAGAACGTGAGCGGGGTCAGCCTGCGGATCCGCCCCGTGGCCTCCAGCGGGACGGCGGGCGTCGAGGCGACCACGGCCACCTTCGACGTGTTCAACCGCTTCGTCACGACCCTGGCCGTGCAGCCGAGCGCCTCGCGGGTCCGGGTGACGGGGATCGCGCGCGAGTCCAACGGGGACCTCGTCCTGGCCGACGCCAACGGGCACCGGGTGCTGCGCTACTCCCTCAGCCAGGGGACGACCGACGTCCTGGCGGGCACCGGCGCCAGCGGGTTCGTGGGCGGCGGCGTCTCCGGCTCGCAGGCCCAGCTCAACCTGCCCCTCGCCCTCGCGGTCCGGCCCAGCGGCGAGCTCCTCGTCGCCGACTTCTTCAACCTCCGCCTGCGCCAGATCGACAAGAACGAGTTCGTGAGCGAGCTCGCCGGCGGCGGGAACTTCTTCGGCGAGAACGACCTCGGCAGCGAGAGCTTCCTGCTCCCCTCCGACCTCGAGGTCGACTCCTCGGGCAACGCCTACCTGCTCACCGACCGGCGCGTGCGGGTGCTCAACCTCGGCGCCAGCGACCTCTCCTTCGCCAAGGGCACCACCAACTGCCAGCAGCTGGCCTCGCTCAGCGCCCTGACCGCGGGCCCCAGCCGGCTCTACAGCCTCTTCGCTGGCGCGCCTGGCTGCGGGGTGGGCGCCTCGGCCTACACCGCGCGCCTCCTCGACCCGCTCGCCATGGCCCTCCAGAACGGGAGCAGCGGCGAGCGCGTGCTCTACGTGCTCGACCGCGGGGTGGGCAACGCGAGCGCCAACCAGTTCCCGGTGATCCGAGCCGCCAACCTCGGCTCGAGCGCCGTCACCGTCCGCTCGCTCGTGACGAAGACCGCGCTCACGATCCAGCCGGGCGACCAGCAGATCGTGGCCAACAATCAGCAGCTGCCCCAGATCGCGGGCGAGGTCGTCGACCTGAGCGTCCTGAGCGAGGGCGTGCTCCTGCTCCCCTCGGTCGCGCAGAACCGGGTGTTCGCGCTCAACCTCACCACCAGCGCCACCACGGTCGCCGGCGTCCCGGTCCCGGCCGAGTCGGTCACCGCGGTGGCCGGCAGCGGGACCCCCGGCTTCGAGGGCGACGGCGGCGACGCCCTCGCCGCCCGCATGGCCGGCCCGATCGCGGTCGCCAGCGACGGGCAGGGGACCCTCTTCGTCTCGGAGGGCGAGGGCCGGCTGCGCGTCTTCGCGGGCTCCGCCGGCTTCAACACCCCCAGCCTGACCCTCGCCGCGGGCAAGACCGGCACGATCCCCGCCGTTCTCCCCAGCTCGACGCCCAGCCTGGTCACGCCGACCAATGCCACCCGCGCGCCCGGGGGCGACCTCCTGATCACGGACAACGAGCTGGGCGACAGCCGCAGCAACCGCGTGATGCGCCTCTCGGCCAGCACCGGCGAGCTGAGCCTGGTCCTCGGCGGCGGCAGCTTCGGGGACGGCGGCGACGGCGGGCCAGCCGGGCAGGCCCGCGTCGGCCAGCTCGGTCGCCCCGATATCAGCTCGGAGGGCGGGCTCGTGGTCGTGCCCGACCTGACCCACAACCGGGTGCGCGCGGTGAACCTCGGCCAGCAGGCGCGCACCTTCCTGGGCGTCACGATCCAGGCGGGCCAGGTCGAGACCGTCGTGGGCGTCGGCCAGGTCAGCAGCGGCACGGCGGCGCTCGGCGACGGCGGGG
>CALDQK010000869.1 GCA_937911525.1 uncultured bacterium | reverse complement strand
AGGCGACGAGGCCCGCGAAGCGGGCCGCCGAGATTCGGGAGGACAGGCCGGGGCGAGTCGTGCAGGAGCTTCGAGGCTCATGCGGGCCTGTCCGAGCGCATTGCATGTCGCCGCAGGCGACGAGGCCCGCGCAGCGGGCCACCGAAAATCGCCCGGCGCAACGATCAGAGCCCAATGAACGACCCCAGCCCCTCCCCTGCCCAATCAGCGGGACCTGCCTGGGCCTGGTACCTGGCCTGGAGCCTGCAAGGAGCGGCCGCTGCCGCGCTGGAGCTAGCAGGGCCCGCCCAGGGGCCGCTCCGCTTCGCGCTCCTGGGGCTCCTGACCGGGCTTCCGCTGCTGGCGCTCTACCTCTGGCTCCGCAGGCGCGCCTAGGCTCTTGAGCCGCTTAGGAACCTTCGGGCGGCCGCGAGTGTCCAAGCCTCTCAGGGTCCGGCTCGCTAGGCTGGGTCCTGAGAGAGGCGCTCCCCATGCACCGAGTCCCGCCCTTCGCCCTGGCCCTCTTCGCCCTCGCGGCCGGCGCCGCGCTGCTGCGCGCCCAGGAGACGCCGCCCGCTCCTAGGCCGCGCAAGCGCGGGGCCGAGATCACCCCGCTGGCCTACAGCACCGACGCCAGCACGGTCCGGCTCGTGCCGCTCCGCCAGGGCAAGCTGCCGGACCTGAGCAAGGGCGACGTGATCAAGCCGACCTGCGGGCGCGGCGTGAACCCCAAGACCCCCTGCGAGGTCCACTGGCTGCCCGAGGGCGACCTGCTCGTGATCCGGCGCGGCCAGACGGACGGCTTCCAGCGCTACGGGCGCAACGCGCAGGGGCGAATGGAGGAGCTCGCGCAGGGCACCTGGCCCGCGGGCTGGCACCTGGCCGGCTCGGGCGACGTGGACGGCGACGGCTGGAGCGACCTGCTCCTGACGCGCAAGACCGCCCAGGGCTACGCCGACTTCGAGGTCCTGGTCGCCCTGGGCGAGTCCAAGGGCGAGTTCCACTTCAAGCGGCCCGCCCAGCGCGTGGCCCAGCGCCAGTGGGCCGCGGCCTTCTCGATGGCCGAGCTGACGGGCGACGAGCACATGGACCTGCTCTTCCACGTCCAGCCCCACGGCGGCAGCCACCCCGTGACCTACTTCGTGATCCCCGGCAACGCCGAGGGCCAGTTCGACCTCAAGCGCAAGCAGGTGTGGTGCAAGGGGCCGATCGGCGCCTCGGCCTCCTCGGACGTGGTGCTCGACGACTTCAACACCGACGGGCTGAGCGATCTGCTCCTGACCCCCGACGACGACGTGCCCGACGACGGCCAGAGCTACCTCTCGCTCAGCACGCGCGAGGGGGCGACGCCGCTGCGGCCCTCGGTCGACTTCGCGCCGACCCGCGAGGGCTGGGGCAACGACCGCGGCGCCTATCGGATCCAGACCAGCGACGTCGACCTGAACGGGACGACCGACCTGATCGTGTGGTTCGACGACTGGCGCCAGAAGGGCCGCTGGAGCGTCCACGTCTACCGCGGCGACGGCAAGGGCGGCTTCGGCAAGGGTGAGCTGCTGCTCCAGGGCGCGCGCGACTGCCCGCGCATGGCCTGGGCCCGCTTCGCGGCGGAGTTCTAGTCGAGAGGGCGCCTCAGCCAGAGCTGGGTCGCGTCCTGATAGCCGACCAGGAGCCAGCGCCCAGTGGGATCGGGGTCCACCCACAGCGCATGGGCTTCGCTGAGGGTCGCCCTCCGCTCCTCGCCGCTTGCGAAGCTCCAGTGACGCAGGTCCCCGCCCGCGCCGGGCTCTTCGTTGATGTTCTCCCGCACCCGCCAGGCGTTGGCGCCGAGGCTGGTCGCGAAGAGCGTCGCGCCGCTCCAGGCCACGTCCGAGACGCGACCGCGACAGCCAGGCGCCACCTTGAGGAAGGGGGTCGGAGTGAAGTCGATCCCGCTTCCGACGAACACTCGGGGCGGGGCTTCAGGACGATCGCTGGCGAACACCAACACGCGGCCCATGGTCGTTCCGAGCGCGACGAGCGGTTTGTGGGGATGGAAGCGAGCCGCGAGGCCCGAGCCCACCAAGGGATGGCGTCCGACCACCTCGCCAGCGGGGAGGGCCACCAGGAGCGCGACCGGAGGGCGGCCCTGGTCGAGGTTGCCCCAGTTGGCGGCCAGGATCAGGTCGCCGCTGGGCGAGAGCGCGACCGTGTGCGCGGGACCTGGGATCTGCACCGGTAGCACGTGGAGGTCCTCACCCAGCCGCGCCCAGGCCAGCTCTCCCCTGCCGCCCCCCAGCGCGAAGCGGTCGCCTGCCCGCGCGGCGGAGCGGAGCGGGAAGCGAGCGCGCACCGCGAGCTCCCCGGAGGGAGTCAACACCGCGCGGCCTCGGATCACGCAGTCGTTGCCCCACTTGCCTTCGCCCCGGAGTTGCTGTGTCGCGAGCCGACGGCCCTCGGGCAGCGCGAAGCGGACCAAGCGGAGCGGCTTGCCCTCGAGCAGCAAGTCTGCGCGAGTCGGCTCCTCTGCGAGGAAGGCCCCGCCGCGCGCCGCGGGGAGGACGAGGAAGGGCTCCTCGGCCGCGAGGCGCTCGACCCGTCGTCGCAGGCGCAGGGCCTGCTCCGGCGCGATCGCTCCGTAGCGCTCGAGCCACACCTGCGCTTCCTCGCGCAGCCGCGGCAGCGGAAGCTTGGGCACGAGCTTGCTCAACGCCGCACGCGCCTCGCGGCGGAGCCGGGCGTCTGCGCTGGGAGCCACCGAGGGCGGCGCGGAGGCAGCGGCGCTGGGCGAGGCGCTGGCCGCGGGTCGGCGCCTGCCGACGACCGCGGCGACCAGCGCCAGCAGGGTCAGCGAGCCGAGGGCTAGCGACGCGCCCAGGGCCA
>CALDQK010000868.1 GCA_937911525.1 uncultured bacterium | reverse complement strand
GCAGAGGTCGCGCGCCTCGCTGCCAGCGAGCGCTACCTCGGCGAGCGCCTGCAGGTCGCCAAGGAGACCCTGGCCCTCGAAGAGCGCGAGCTGGGCCGCGTGCGCGGCCTCGAGTCGGGCGGGATCAACAGCCAGCGCGAGCTCGAGGCGGCGCGTCGCAGCGTGCTGCGCGCGCGCGACTCGCTGATCGGCCTCGACCAGACCAGCGTGCTGCTCGCGCCGCAGCTGCGGGCCGCGCGGGCCCGCGTCCAGGAGCAAGAGGCCCAGCGCGTCCTGGCCCAGCTCGACCTGGAGCGGACCACGATCCGGCTGCCCTTCTCGGGCCAGCTGGCGGTGGTCAACGTCGAGGCGCACCAGCGCCTGGCCCCCGGCACGGTCCTGTTCGAGCTCTGGGACGACGGCGCGATCGAGGTCCCCGTGGTGCTCCCTCTGGCCGAGGCGAGCTTGCTCGCGCCCGACCTGCGCGCCACGCCCCTGCAGCGGGTCGAGGTCGTGTACGAGCAGCAGGGCGAGGTCCTGCGCTGGACCGGCCAGCTGATCCGCTTCGAGCCGGTCGACGCCGAGACCCAGACCGTGCGCGCGGTGGTGCGGGTCGAAGACGCCAGCCGCGGCGGCCTGCCGCTCAGCGCCGGCATGTTCGTGCAGGTCAACCTGAGCGGCCCGCCCCGCGACATTCCGCTCGCGCTGCCGGTCGAGGCGCTCCAGGAGGGCGAGCGCGTCTACCTGATCCAGGACGGCAAGCTGGCGATGCGGCGCGTCCAGCGCGGGCGCCGGATCGGGCGCTGGGTCACGATCACGGGCGGCCTGGCCGCCGGTGAGCAGGTGATCGTCTCGCCCCTCGAGCGCGCGATCGAGGGGATCCCTCTCGAGATCGTCGGCGACGAGCCGCAGCGGAGCGAGCCCAAGTGAAGCGCCTGATCGCGTGGGCGGCCAAGACGCCCGTGTTCGCGAACCTGCTGATGGTGTTCCTGATCGTGGCGGGCTTCTTCGCGCTCAAGGTCATGGTCCGCGAGATGTTCCCCGAGTTCGCCTTCGACAAGGTGGTCGTCAGCCTGGTCTACCCCGGCGCCACGCCCTCGGAGCTCGAGGACTCGGTCACGATCAAGGTCGAGGAGGCGGTGCGCGGCCTGGACGGCGTCCGCCTGGTCGAGAGCGCGACCAGCGAGGGCGTCGCCACGGTGACCGTCGAGGTCGACAGCCAGCAGCGCGACCCGCGCGACGTGCTGGTCGACGTGCGCAACGAGATCAGCCGGATCACGACCTTCCCCGACGACGTCGAGGAGCCGACCGTCGAGCTGATCGTCAACCGGCGCGAGGCCCTCAGCGCCGCGCTCTACGGCCCGCTCGAGGAGCGCAGCCTGCACCTCCTCGCGCGCGAGATCGAGCAGGAGCTGCTGCTCTTGCCGGAGGTCAGCGAGGTCGGCGTGTCCGGCCTGCGCCCGATCCAGATCAACATTCGCCTGCGCGAGCGCGACCTCCAGCGCCACGGGCTAACGCTCGAGCAGGTCAGCGCCGCGATCCGCGGCGCCAGCCTGGACCTGCCCCTGGGCCGCATGCGCAGCGTGGGTGAAGAGCAGCTGCTCCGGGTGGAGGGCAAGCGCGAGGTCGGCCGCGAGCTGGGTCTGTTGCCGGTGCTCACCCGCCAGGACGGGACCCGCGTGCTGCTCGAGGACGTGGCGGACGTCGAGGACGGCTTCAGCGAGGACCTCGAGCGCCTGCGCGTCGACGGCAAGCCCGCGGTGCAGTTCACGATCCAGCGCACCAGCGACCAGGACGCGATCAAGGTCGCCGACAAGGCCAAGGAATACCTGGCCAAGAAGCAGGCCACCCTGCCCGAGGGGGTCAAGCTCGAGGTGTGGAAGGACGCCAGCCAGAACGTGGTCGACCGCCTCGACCTGCTCAAGCGCAACGGCATGCAAGGGCTGGCGCTGGTGTTCGGCGCGCTGCTGCTCTTCCTCGGCTGGCGCCTCTCGTTCTGGGTCGCGGCCGGCCTGCCGGTCGCCTTCCTGACCGCGATGGTCCTCCTGCTCGGCTTCGGCGGCAGCCTGAACATGATCAGCAGCTTCGCCCTGATCATGATCCTGGGCATCCTCGTCGACGACTCGATCGTGGTCGCCGAGAACATGGCCCGCCACATGCGCGAGGACGGCTACACGCTGCGCTCGGCGCTGGCCGGCCTGGAGGAGGTGACCCTGCCCGTGATCGCCTCGGTCACGACCACGGCCGTGGCCTTCCTGCCGCTCTTCTACCTGGCCGGGATCATGGGCAAGTTCATTCGGATCATGCCCGTGGCCGTGATCGCGTGCCTGATCGCTTCGCTGATCGAGTGCCTGATGATCCTGCCGGCCCACCTCGCGCACGGCAGCGCCCCGGCGCGGGAGGGGACGCGGCTCCAGCGCTGGCGCGCGGCCTTCGACGCGCGGGTCGAGCAGTTCATCCACAGCCGCTACGGGCCGACCCTCGACTGGGCGCTGCGGAACCGCTACGTGGTCGCGACCCTGACCGTCGCGTTCTTGATCCTGGTCGCGGGCCTCGTCGCGAGCGGACGCCCGAAGTTCATCTTCTTCCCGCGCCTCGACGCCGACACGATCCAAGCCAACGTGACCATGCCCGAGGGCACCTCCTACGAGACGACGGCCGCCGTGATCGACCGCATCGAGGCGGCGGCGGAGCAGCTCAACGAGGGGCTGCCCCTGGCCTACGACGGCAAGCCCATCGCGCGCCGGATCAAGGCCAAGGTCGGCGGCGGCAGCGTCAACACCGGCAACGTCGAGCTCGAGCTGGTCAAGAGCGAGCTGCGCGACATCACCCACCTCGAGGTGGTCAAGCGCTGGAAGAAGCTGGTCGGGCCCTTGCCCGAGGTCGCCAAGCTCAGCTTCGACGGCACCCGCCACCGCCCCGGCGGGCGCCCGATCGAGCTGCGGATCATGCCGCGCAACCCCGCCCACTCGGAGCCGATCGCGCTCGCCCTCCGCGACGCCCTGGCCAGCTACCCAGGCGTGTTCAACATCGACGACAACCTCCAGCCCGGGAAGCGCGAGCTGCGCCTGGCCCTGCGCCCCGAGGCCCAGACCCTGGGCCTGAGCGAGCGCGACCTGGCGCTCCAGCTCCAGGCCGGCTTCACCGGCCGCGAGGTCATGACGCTCCAGCGCGGGCGCGAGGAGGTCGAGGTCCGCGTCCGCTACGCCCGCGAGGAGCGCCGCCGCCAGGAGCAGCTCGACGCGCTGCGCCTGCGCGTCAGCGACGGGCGCCTGGTCCCGCTCTCCTGGGCGGCCCGGCAGGACCGGGCCCGCGGGCTGAGCAAGATCGAGCGCCGCGACAGCCGCCGGGTGGTGGTCGTCTCGGCGGACGTCGACGACGGCGTGACGAACGCCAACGAGGTCGTCAGCAACCTGCTCGAGACCACGATCCCCGAGCTCGAGGCGCGCTACCCCGGCTCGGACTTCGGCTTCGGCGGCGCCCAGGAGGAGCAGCGCGAGACGCTGACCAGCCTGCTGGTGGGCTTCGTGCTCGCCATGTTCGGGATCTACGGGATCCTGGCGCTGCTCTTCAACAGCTACCTCCAGCCCCTGATCGTGATGATCGCGGTGCCCCTCGGCTTCGCGGGGGCGGTCCTGGGCCACGTGATCTTCAACAGCCCGCTGATGATCTTCAGCATCTTCGGCATGGTCGGCCTGACCGGCATCGTGGTCAACGACTCGCTGGTGCTGATCGACGCGATCAACCGCCGCCGCGCCGCGGGGCTCGACCCCTGGCAGGCCGCCGCCGTCTCGGGCCGGATCCGCTTCCGCGCCGTGTTCCTCACGACGCTGACGACGGTGTGCGGCCTGCTGCCGATCCTGCTCGAGCAGAGCCTGACGGCGCAGTTCATCATCCCGATGGCGATCTCGATCGCCTCGGGCGTGGCGGTCGCGACGGTGATCACGCTCTACGTCGTGCCCTGCACCTACCTGATCCTCTACGACTTCTTCGTGCACCCGCCCGAGCACGTAAAGGCTGCCCCCGCGGAGCGCGAGCCAGCCCTCGCGGGAGCGTGACCCGACTGGGTATCTTGAGGGGGTGACCCGCTCGCACTCGCTCTGGCTCGTCCTGCTCTGGCTCGTCCTCCTGACGGGCTGCCGCGCCAAGACCACCAACAAGCCGCCGCCGCCCGAGCCGGTTCCAGCCGAGCGACGGCTGGGGATCCTCCTGCTGCGCAACGGCTCCGAGAAGGTCGTGTTCCGCGCCAAGGTCCAGGAGGAGGGGACGCAGGAGTGGAGCGGAGACCGGCTCAACGAAGGCGACGTGATCAAGCCGGGCGAGGAGCGGAGCTTCCACCTCCCCGACGGGCGCTACCGCGTCCAGCTCCAGTTCGGTGACGGCACCGACTGGATCAGCACCTGGACCACGGTCGAGAAGGCCCAGGTCGGCTCGGTCGACATCCCGCCGGAGAAGCCCGCCCCGCGCGAGGGCGAGATCGTGGTCATGAACGCCAGCCCCTGGGCGATCGCCGAGGTCCGCTTCAGCCGCGAGTCGGAGATGTCCTTCGGCGACAACCGCCTCGCGGGCCGCCTGATCGCGGCCGGCGCGCGGGTGACCTGGGACGTCCCGCCCGGGCGCTACATGGTCCAGATCGTGTTCCAGGACGGCACCCACCGCGAGAGCCCCGCCAGCGAGGTCAAGCCAGGCAAGGAGACGGTGTTTCGGATCGAGCGCTAGCTGGAACCCGTACCCGTGCCCGAAGGAAGAACAGTAGAAGCTGTCGCAGTCAGCGAAAGCTCCTTCGCGTTCCTGGGATGGAACGGGGAAAAC
>CALDQK010000867.1 GCA_937911525.1 uncultured bacterium | reverse complement strand
GCGAGCGGGCCGTGCTCGAGGGCTGCCGGCGCGCGGCCCTGCCGCTCGCGATCGTGCTGGGCGGGGGCTACGCCAGCCACCCCTCGGTCACCGCCGACCTGCACGCGGTCGCGCACCGCGAGGCGCGAGCCCTCGGCTAGCGGTGTAAGCGGCTGGGGCTCCAGGGCAGTTCTTGCACGCCCGCGACGCGGCGAAGCGTCCCTCGCGGGCTCCCGGTCTCGTGTGGAGGAGCGCCTGCGGTAGGGTGTCGCGCCGCGGCGGCCCGGCCGCCGCGCGCCCACACGATCACGCCCCTCGGGAGTCCGCGATGCGTTACGCCTTGGCCTCGCTCTTGACCCTCGTCTGCCTCTCGGCGCGCGCCGGCGAGGTCGACCTGCCGCGCAACCCCTCGATCAGCCCCGACGGCTCGACCGTCGTGTTCTCGTGGCGGGGCGACCTCTGGAAGGTGAGCAGCAAGGGCGGGCACGCGGTGCGCCTGACCGCGCACCCGGCCAGCGACCTGCGCTCGGCCTGGAGCCCCGACGGGCGCTTTTTGGCCTTCAACTCGCGCCGGGGCGGGGCGCTGAACGTGTTCACGATGCGCCCCGACGGGAGCGAGGTCCGCCAGGTGACCCACAGCGACCTCGGCGTCGTGCTGGGTCAGTTCGCGCACCGCGGGCAGACCCTGACCTTCCACGCGCGGATCGAGGGCGACGTCTACCGCAGCTCGCGCCCCTACCTGGTCCGGCGCGAGGGCGGCCCGCACCGGCGCCTGCACGACGCCTTCGGCAGCGACGCCGTGATCAGCAACGACGGGCTGCGGGCGCTCTTCGTGCGCGGCAGCTCGAGCTGGAGCCGGCGCGGCTATCGCGGGCCCGACTCGCGGGACGTGTGGCTCTACGACTTCGCGACCGCCGGCTTCACGCGCCTGACTCGCTGGGCCGGCAACGACGGCATGCCGCACTGGGCCGGGGCCGACGACGTGCTCTTCGTCTCGGACCGCGAGCTGGAGCGCGCCAACGTCTACCGGCTCGACCTGCGCCAGCGCTCCAAGGCGCCCGTGCGGCTGACGGCCTTCACCGACCGCGACGTGGCCGACCTCGACGTCTCGGCAGACGGGTCGACGGCGGTGTTCGTCGCCTGGGACACGCTCTACGTGCTGGACCTGACCCGCAAGGGCGCGACGCCCAAGCCGCTGAAGGTCACGGCCAGCGAGGACGAAGGGGACCGGCTGCTCAAGCTCGACCTGAGCGGCGAGGCGAGCGAGGCCGCGCTGAGCCCCGACGGCAAGACCCTGGCCGTGATCGCGCGCGGCGAGGTGTTCGTGCGCGCCCTGGGCGATCACCAGCCGACGCGCCGCGTGACTCGCAGCGCGGCGCGCGAGCAGAACCTGGCCTGGTCGCCGGACGGGGAGCGGCTCTACTTCGGCTCCGACCGCGACGGGAGCGACTCGATCTACATGGCGACCGTGGCCCTGACCCGCGACGAGGTGCGCAAGAGCTACCGCGAGACGCTCGGCGCAGGGGAGCCCGCTCAGGAGGACGAGAAGAAGGAGGAGGACGAGGACGAGCCCAAGGAGGACGAGGAGGCGCAGAAGAGCGGCGACGAGGAGCCGAAGAAGGGCGACGACGCTGAGGGCCAGCCGGACGACGACGAGGGGCAGAAGAAGGCCAAGAAGAAGGCCAAGCAGGCCAAGCCGAAGCAGGAGGACCACGGCAAGCGCTGGCGCGACGCGCTGCGCTTCCGGATCGAGCCGGTCGTGGCCTCGACCGCGACCCAGGACCGCGAGGCGAGCCCCTCGCCCGACGGGAAGCGCCTCGCCTTTCGCCGCGGCTCGGGCGACCTCTGCCTGCTCGACCTGAAGACGCGCGAGGTCCGCACCGTGGTGAAGGGCTGGGACGCGGGGCTTCATTGGAGCTGGAGCCCGGGCGGACGCTGGCTGGCCTACTCGCAGCAGGACCGCGACTTCAACAGCGAGGTGTGGGTCGTCGACGCCCGGGGCCAGGGCGCACCGGTCAACGTGACCATGCACCCCGACGACGACTACGCGCCGGTGTGGGCGGCCGAGGGGCGGATCCTGTTCTTCCTCTCCAGCCGCCAGGACGACGAGAGCGACGTGTGGGCGGTGTTCCTCGACCGAGCGCTGGAGCGGATGGCGCGGCGGGATCTCGAGAAGGAGCTGGCCGCGGTCTCCAAGCGAGCCAAGAAGGCTGGTCCTGGCAAGGCGCCCCCCGAGGTCAAGGAGCTCGACCTCGAGGACGCCTGGCGGCGGCTGCGGCGCGTGACCGACTGGCCGGGCGACGAGCGCGGGCTGGCGGCGACGAGCAGGGGCCAGGTCGTGGTGGGCGCCGAGTTCGAGGGGAAGCCTGCGTTGTTCCGCGTCGACCTCGACGGGAGCGGGCGCACGCGGCTCGCGAGCGGAGTCGACTTCCAGCAGCTGGCGGGGAGCAAGGCGGTCGTGCTCGCGCGCGGGCGGCCGAGCCTGGTGGACGTCGCGTCGGGCAAGACCGACCGAGTCGGGTTCGCGGCGACGCTGACCGTGGACCTCGCCGCCGAGAACAGCCAGAAGTTCCGCGAGGCGGCCCGGATCCTGGCCGAGCGCTTCTACCACCCCACGATGAAGGGGCTCGATTGGCCGGCGCTGACCGAGCGCTACCACGAGCTCGCGCAGCGAGCGCGGACCCCCGACGAGTTCAGCGAGGTCGCCTCGCGCCTGATCGGCGAGCTGAACGCGAGCCACCTGGGGATCTACCCGCCGCGGGAGAGCTCGCCGCTGAGTGAGCCGGTGGGTCGGCTAGGGGTCGACCTGACGCCCAAGCTGGGCGGCTTCCTCGTCACCGGCGTCCTCCGCCACGGCCCCGCCGACCGCGAGGGCATGCGCCTGGTGGTCGGGGACCGGATCGTGGGCGTCGAGCGCGAGCCGCTCCAGCCGGGCGAGACCCTCGACGAGCGCCTGGCGGGGCGCGTGGGCAAGGAGACCCTCCTCAGCGTGGTGCGCACGGTGGAGGGGCGCCAGCCGACCGAGCTCTTGATCCTCTTGACCCCGGTCTCCTCGGGCGAAGAGCGCGACCTGCGCTATCGGGCCTGGTGCGCCGAGCGCGCGCGCAAGGTCGACGAGTGGAGCGGGGGCCGGATCGGCTACCTGCACATTCGCGGCATGAACATGCCCTCGCTGGTCACCTTCGAGCGCGACCTCTACGCGGCGGGCTACCGCAAGGAGGGGCTCCTGATCGACGTGCGCAACAACGGCGGCGGCTGGACGGCCGACCGGGTGCTCGCCTCGCTCATGGTCCGGCCCCACGCCTACACCGTCCCGCGCGGCGCGGACCCCGACTACACGCGCGGCTACCCGCGCGGGCGGCTCTTCATTCAGCGCTTCACGCGCCCGGTCAACCTGCTCTGCAACGAGAAGAGCTTCAGCAACGCCGAGATCCTCAGCCACGCCTTCAAGACCCTCGAGCGCGGGACCCTGGTCGGCGAGCAGACCTACGGCGGCGTGATCAGCACCGGGGCGACCCGGCTGGTGGACGGGACGCGGGTGCGGCTGCCCTTCCGCGGCTGGTATCTGCCCGACGGGACCGACATGGAGAACAACGGCGCGGTCCCCGACCTGCGCGTGCCCCAGACGCCCGAGGACGAGTGCGCGGGCTACGACCGCCAGCTCAAGGCCGCCCTCGACGACCTGCTCCGGCGGCTGCCCGAGCGCTCGCAGAAGAGCAAGTGAGCCAGCGGAGCTGGTGAGCGAGGGCGAGCTCTCCCCTGCCCGGCGCCGCTGGATCCGCAGCGGCGACCCGACCCACGAGGCCGCCTGGCTGGCTCAGCGGGTCCAGGCTGGCACCTTGCCGCGCGAGCGCCTCTGCCTGGCCGCGCACCTCGGCCACCCGGCTGCGCGGCTGGCTGCCTCGCGGCTGGGGTTGTCGCTCCCGAGCCGGCGCGCCCAGCGAGCCGGGGCGGGCGCAGGCCTGCGTCAGTGGATCCTCGGCCTGGGCGACGTCTGCGCCCCCGAGGAGCGGGTCACGATCGCCCGACGTGCGCTGGCGGTGCTGCTGCACGCCCTCGAGCACCCGCACGATCCGGCCGCCCTCGACGAGCTGCTGGGGCGGGAGAAGCCCTGGGGCGTGCTGCGGACGGTGGCGGGCTGGGCCCAGGACGCCCTCGACGAGCTCGAGGACCCCGAGCGGGTCCGACGCCGGGTCCGGGTCGCGCTGCTGGCCTGGGCCCTCGAGCCGGGCCAGGCTGCCCGCTCCCACGACCCGAGGGCCTGGTTTCGGGTTGGTGAGCGGGTCGCGAGCGCAGAGGGAGAAGGAGTCGTCCGGCGGGCCGGCAAGGCCTCGGTCGAGGTGGAGGAGCGAGGTCGAACCTGGCGCCTCCCGCACCGCCGCAGCGACCCCTGAGAGAAGGGCATGCCATCGCCCAAATGGAGGTCAGCCAAGCGCGCCGGATCGCGGCGCCGCAACCTGCGCTTTCTACTGGCGTTCGCCTCCCGGAGTTGCCAAAGTTGGGGCCCCTGAAGAGCTTGAGGTGTCAGAAGGGTCGCTTCCAAGTGCGTTTCATGAGACGAACGCCGCCGGTATTCCGGCGCTAACCCCAGACGTGGAAGCACGATTCTTTTCTCCTCATTGGCACGCACCCTGCGTCATCCCAGCTCCGAACACTCACGGGAGAGTCGAATGAACGGGTCCCGCTTCCACAAGATCGCTGTCGTGCCTCTCTGCGCGGCGTCCGCTTTCGTCGCCGGGTCGAACCTGGCCCACGCCCAGGAGCAGTGGGGGACGATCAAGCAGGGCATGTGGCAGAAGCACCTCGAGCAGGAGCTCGGTCGCGCCCCGCGCGTCGTCGGCAACACGCCGCAGCGCCTGAGCGGCGGACAGGTGGCTGCCTTCGGCCACTACGGCGCCATGCAGACCAACGCCCAGACGCAGCTGCCGGAGCGCGAGGCCCTCGCCGCTGGCCAGGGCGTGCAGGCCACCTTCGGACGCGACCTGCGCGTGACGCGCATGGCCTTCCGCACCCCCGAGGAGGCCTACAAGCAGGGCCAGCAGCGCATGAACCTGATGACCTCGCCCGACGGCGAGCGCTGGGTGACCTCGCGCAAGCAGCCGGTCGTGATCGAGGTCCGCGGCAACGAGGTCATGATCATCGAGGGCCCCAAGCTCAACGACCCCGACTTCGCCAAGAAGGTCCGCAAGGCGGCCTGGGGCGGCCCGATCGAGAAGACCCGCACCCCCGCGGACGCGGTGGCGGCCTTCAGCGCCCCCAACCCCGAGGGCCTGCGCGCCTACTCCTTCGACCTGAAGAAGGCCGAGGGCCCGGTGTTCGACAACCTGCAGGCCACGCAGCGCCTGGCGGCCGAAGCCGAGCAGATCGACGGCTCCCACTTCCAGCGCACCTCGCCCGACTCCTTCGAGGAGCACCTGCCGACCGGTGAGGTCGCCTCGGTGGCCCAGACCGACAAGGGCGTGAGCGTCCTGGTCGCGCCGACCAGCGAGCAGGCCGCCATGGTCGACAAGCTGGCCCGCGCCGTGGACGGCCGCCAGCAGGACCCCTTCGAGGAGCAAGCCCAAGCCCGCGCCATGGCGCAGCAGGAGCAGGGCGGAGTCGCCCCCGCTGGCGCCCAGCAGGAGCAGGGCGGAGTCGCCCCCGCTGGCGCTCAGCAGGAGCAGGGCGGAGTCGCCCCCGCTGGCGCTCAGCAGGAGCAGGGCGGAGTCGCCCCCGCTGGCGCCCAGCAGGAGCAGGGCGGAG
>CALDQK010000866.1 GCA_937911525.1 uncultured bacterium | reverse complement strand
CGTCGGTGCTTCGGTCTCGGCCTCGGTCGTCGGAGCCTCGGCCTCGGACTCGGTCGTCGGTGCTTCGGCCTCGGACTCGGTCGTCGGTGCTTCGGTCTCGGTCGTCGGCTCCTCGGTCTCGGCCGTCGGCTCCTCGGCCTCGGCCTTCTTCTTCCCAGCCATACCGGGAATCCCGCCGCCGCCCCCAGCCATTCCGGGGATCCCGCCGCTCAGGTCCAGCTCGAAGTCGTCGTCGTCGTCGTCGCTCACGACGCCGCTCCCGCGGGCGCCTCAGCGCCCTCCGCGGCGGCCGCCGCGGCCGCCGCCGGTCCCTCGTCGCCCATGGTCAGGCTCCAGAAGATCTCTTCCAGGCGCGGCCGCTGCGGCTCGAGCTGGCTCAGGGCCCAGCCCTTCTGCCCGGCCAGCCGGGCGATCGACTCGCCCAGGCCGTCCTCGGCCGTGCCCTCGCGGCAGAACACCTTGAAGCGCTGCCGGGTCCCCTCGTGCTCGTCGTAGAGGGCGACCGCGTCGCGCGCGCCCTCGGCGCGAGCCAGGGCGACGCGCAGGTTCTCGCTCGTCTCGTCCGCGCGCAGGGTCACGCGGACCGCGTGCTCGCGGTAGCGCTCCCGCAGCCCGTCCAGGCTGTCGTCGGCCACGATCTTGCCGCGCGCGATGATCACGGCCCGGTCGCAGACCCGCTCGACCTCGGCCAGGATGTGCGTGCTGAGCAGGATCGTGTGCCGCTGGGCCAGCTCCTCCACGAGGCTGCGCACCTCGCGCACCTGGTTGGGGTCGAGGCCGATCGTGGGCTCGTCCAGGATCAAGAGGCGCGGGTCACCGACCAGGGCGTCGGCGATCCCGACGCGCTGCTTGTAGCCCTTGGACAGGGTCTCGATCTGCTGGCGCTTGCGGTCTTGCAGGCCCGTGGCGCCGATCACGTAGTCGAGGCGCTTGCTCCGCTCGCGGCGCGCCACGCCCTTGATCTTGGCCCGGTAGGCGAGGAACTCGCCCACGCGCATGTCGCCGTAGAGGGGCGTGTGCTCGGGCAGGTAGCCGATCCGCCGCCGGGTCTCGATCGGGTAGCGGGTCACGTCGAGGCCGTCGACGCTGACCCGGCCGCGGCTGGCCGGCAGGAAGCCGACCAGGGTCTTCATCGTGGTCGACTTGCCCGCGCCGTTGGGCCCGAGGAAGCCGACGACCTCGCCCTGGGCCACCTCGAAGCTGACGTCCTGGAGCGCGAGGAAGTCGCCGTAGAACTTGTAGAGGCCTTGGACCGAGAGCACTCACTCCCCCCGATAGCGCTTGCGCAGGCTGCCCGCGAGCTCCCGCTGGAGCTCCGCGAGGACCTCGGCGTCGCGGCCCAGGTAGGACCAGTCGTCGCGCGTGTACTCACGCTTGAAGCGGCTGGGCGCGATCCGCAGCCGGTAGGACTTCTCGCTCTGCTTGTCGAGACGGACCCGGACGCGCACCGCCTCGGCGCGCTCGCTGAGGGCGTCCTGGTCGACGATCTTGAAGCCCGTGGTGATGTCGCCGCCCTCTTCCCCCTCGCGCTGACTGTTGGCCACGCTGAAGCCTTCGGCCTCGAGCGCCTCGACGGTGCACTCCCACACGACCTTGAAGGGGTAGGTCTGGGTCGGGAGGTCCTCGTAGGGGTCCTCGGGCTCGGGGGTCGGGGCGTTGCAGCCGCTCAGCAGGGTCAGGAGCAAGACGGCGAGCCAGCGAAGGGTCATGAGTGGCGCTCTCTCCACGGGAAGGGCGCGAAGGTTAACCGTTGCCTGCTAAGGGGTAAAGCCACCACGCCGAGCGGGCCTCCAGCCGCTATGCTCCCTGGCGCATGGAGCTGCTCAAACGAATCTGGGTCGTGGTCAAGCCCTTCAAGGCCCGCGACGTGGTCGAGGCCCTGGCCCCCTTCGACTCGGTCCGCGACGTCGTGGTCTCGGAGTGCCGCGGCTACGGGCGCCAAAAGGGGCACCTCGAGCTCTACGAGGGCTCGGAGTACCGGATCACCTTCATGCCCAAGGTCCGGATCGAGCTGGTGTGCAGCGCGTTCCAGCTGAGCGAGGTCCTGAGCGC
The DNA here is from genome assembly GCA_937911525.1 of uncultured bacterium. GTDB lineage: Bacteria > Planctomycetota > J058 > J058 > J058 > NORP233. The sequence goes on along the minus strand of CALDQK010000866.1, from coordinate 188 downwards.
CATCGAGGAGGCCGCTCGGACGGGTCGGATCGGGGACGGGAAGATCCTCGTCCAGGGGGTCGCCCGGGGGGAGACGCTCTAGGGGCGGGGCGGGGCTCTTCGGGCTCGAGGTCCATGAGGCCGACTGCGTATCTGGAATGGCTGTCGCTGTCCTCGAGACCGCCCGGGCGATTCAATTTCAACGCAAA
>CALDQK010000865.1 GCA_937911525.1 uncultured bacterium | reverse complement strand
CCTGGTCCGCTGCCCGCAGCGCTCGAGCACCCGCGGCCAAGCCCGCTCGGCCCGTCGCCGCAGGGCGAGGTCGAGGTCGTCGCGCGCGAGCAGCGCCGAGAGCGCCTGGCGCGCCGCCTCGGGGTCCTGCTCGCTCTGCTCGAGGAGCTGAGGGAGGGGGTCGGCGGCCGGGTCGGCGGCCGGGTCGCTGGACGGGTCGCTGGACGGGTCGCTGGACGGGTCGCTGGGTTGGGACCTGGCCTGCGGGGCCGCCGCGAAGAGGGCCAGCGCGAGCAAGGCCAGGTGGATGGGGCTCGAAGCCTTCGAGCCCGGGCTCGACGAGCCGATTCGCGACACCTGGAGACGCTCCCTCCGCGCGCCCACAACCTAGCAGAGAAGTGCTGGAACGCGGCTTCGGCTCAGGACCGGTCGGGCCTAGCCAGCCTTGTCCTTGAGCAGGTGCTTGAACATCTTCTTGTCGTTGGCCTTCATGTAGGCCGCCTCGGCCTCGACGACGCCGTCCTTGACGAGCCTGAGCAGCGCGTCGTCCATGCTCTGCATGCCCATCTTGCGGCCCGACTGGATCACCTGGTTCAGCTTGGCGATGTGCCCCTCGCGGATCGCCGCGCCGGCGGCGGCGTTCTGGAGCAGGATCTCGTGCACGGCCACCCGGCCCTGGCCGTCGGCGGTGCGCAGGAGCTGCTGGCTGATGATCGCCTTGAGCGAGCCCGCGAGCAGGTTGCGGACCGAGCGCTGCTGGTCGGCGGGGAACACGTTCACGATCCGGTCGATGGTCTTGGCGGCCGAGTTCGTGTGCAGGGTGCCGAACACCAGCGCGCCCGTCTCGGCGGCCGAGATCGCGAGCGAGATCGTCTCCAGGTCGCGCATCTCGCCCACGAGGATCACGTCGCAGTCCTCGCGGCCCGCGGCGCGCAGCGCGCTCGAGAAGCTGATCGTGTCGCTGCCGACCTCGCGCTGAATGAAGGTCGACTGCTTGTCCTTGTGCACGAACTCGACCGGGTCCTCGATCGTGAGCACGCGCCGGCTGAGGTTGGTGTTGAGGTGATCGAGGATCGCCGCCAGGGTCGTCGACTTGCCCGAGCCGGTCGGGCCGGTCACGAGCACGAGGCCCATCTTGTAGCTGACGAACTCCTTGAAGATCTCGGGCGCCTTGAGCATGTCGAGGGTCAGGATCTTGACCGGAATGATCCGGAACACGGCCCCGATCCCCGTGACGCCCTTGTAGTAGTTGGCCCGGAAGCGGGCCTCCTCACCCATGGCGTAGGCGAAGTCGGCGTCGCCCGTCGCCTGGTAGGCGCTCCAGGTGGTCGGCGGGCAGATCTCCTCGAGCAGCTGGAGCAGGGCCGACTCGGTCAGGGGCGGGGCGCCCTCCATCGCGACCAGGTGGCCGTGGAGGCGCAACTTGGGGGGCTGTCCCTGGAGCAGGTGGAGGTCGCTGGCGCCCCTGTCGAGCAGCACCCGGAACAGCTTGTCGATCTTAGACACGGAAGCGCTCCCGGTTCTCGGCGAACTCGAGCGCCACCTCGAGGTCGACGACGCCGTCCTGGACGAACTTCTTGAGGGACTGGTCGAGGGTCACCATGCCGGTGGCCTGGCCGAGCTCCATCAGGTTGTGCAGGTTGCCGGTCTTGCCCTCGCGGATCTGGTTGGCGACCGCGATCGAGTTGATCAGGAGCGCGCAGGCGGCGAAGCGTTCGCCCTCCTTGCCGGGCACCAGCACCTGATAGACCACGCCCCGCAGGGACTCGGAGACCATCTGCCGGATCGTCTCCTGCTCGCCGGCGGGGAACATGTCGATCAGCTTGTCGATCGAGTTCGCCGCGCCGCGGGCGTGCATCGAGGCGAGCACGAGGTGGCCCGTCTCGGCGGCCGAGATCGCGATGCTGGCCGTGGAGTAGTCTCGCAGGTCGCCGATCACGATGATGTCGGGGTCCTCGCGGAGCGCGGCCTTGAGCGCCGCCTGGAAGCTGACCGTGTGGCTGCCCAGCTCGCGCTGGCTGATGTGGCACTTGGCCGGCTCCATCAGCAGCTCGACGGGGTCCTCGACCGTAATGATGTGGTCGTTGCGGTCCTCGTTGACCAGCTGCGCGAGCGACATCAGGGTCGTGGTCTTGCCGGCGCCCATGGGGCCGGTGCAGAGCACGAGGCCCTGGGCGAAGGTCGTCAGCTCCTTGGTCGCCTCGGGCAGCCCGAGCACGTCGGGGGCGGGGATCTCCGCCTCGATCAAGCGGAAGGAGATCGCGTCGCCCTTCTGGCTCTTGTGCACGTTGGTGCGGAAGCGTCCGCCCGCCTCGAAGGCGTAGCAGAGGTCGAGGTCGCCCGAGTAGCAGAAGCGTCGGTACTGCTGAGGCGTGAGCATCCCGCGCAGGTTCTCGTCCATGACCTCGGGCGGGATCGGGTTGCCGTCGCGGCTGAGCGCGCCGTTGATCCGGTAGAGCGGCGCGGCGTTGGCCAGGAGGTGCAGGTCGCTCGCGTCGCGCGCGCGGGCGTCGATCAGGAGCGCGTTGAAGAGCTCGGCGTTGCCCGGCTCGACGGGCTCGCTCTCGAGCTCGGCGGGCAGCTCGGCGTAGAGCTTCTGCTTGGGCGCCTCCTGCTGCTTGCGGATCGGAGCCGACTTCTTCGGCGTGGCCGGCGCCTCGCTAGTCGGGATCTCGACCTTCTTGGCAGCCTGGCGGAAGCGCTTCAGGCGCTGCGTGCGGCTGATCCGGCCCGAGGGCGGCGGTGCCTTGGGCGGGGTCTGCGGCTGGCTCGTCCGTCGCGGCGGCGGAGGCGGGCCGTCCTGGGCGGGGGGGCGGGGG
>CALDQK010000864.1 GCA_937911525.1 uncultured bacterium | reverse complement strand
GCTGCAGCTTCTCGGCGGCCAGGTCCCCCAGCGCGCGCGCGGCGCCTGCGGCCTGGAGGTGAAGGCTGAGGGCGCCGAGCCCGCTCGCGCTGGCCAGGGCCGCCTCGCAGGTGCCCAGGGCCAGGTCAGCCTGCCCCGCCAAGAGGTAGCGGCGGGCCCGCTCGGCTTCGTTCGCGCTCACGCCTGCTCCTCCCCTGCCTCCTCGCTCCCAGGCGCCTCGCTCCCGGGCGCCTCGCTCCCGGGCGCCTCGCTCTCGGGCGCCTCGCTCTCGGGCGCCTGGGACTCTCGCCTGCGGGCCTCGACCCACTTGCGGAAGCGGCCGACGCGGCGCGAGCGGTTCGGCTCCTGGCGCTGGAGGAGGAAGCGCTCGTATTCCTCGAGGGCGAAGAGGTCGTCGGGTGAGCTCCACACCTTCGCCACGAAGCCGGCCTCGAGCTCGCCGGCGGCGAGGCGCGCCCGCACCAGGCTCTGGAGGTGGATCGAACGCAGCAGCGGATCCCGCTCGCGCGGGATGACCTGGAGCGCGAGCCAGGTCGCAGCGCAGCGGAGCTGCTCGTCCTCGACCCCGCGCGGGGTCACGCGCTCGAGCTGCTCGGGCTCGTCGCGGAGCGCCTCGAGGCGCGCGCGACACCAGCGCCCGAGCTCCTTGGCCAGGCCCTCGTCGACGTCGCCCGCGTAGGCCTCCTCGTAGGCGGCGCGGAACTCTGAGGCCAGCTCGGGGCTCCAGCCTTCGGCGGCCATGCGCTGTCCGCCGGACCCGGCCAGGTGCACGTGGGTGTGGGCCAGGTGGAGCACGGCGTCCATCTGCAGGTGGTAGGGGTCCTCCCGGGCCAGCGCCTCGGCGTAGGCCCTGCTCAGGGCGCCAGCGTCCGCGCTCACCCCCAGCTTCTCCAGCTCGCGCGCGTGCTCGCCGGCCGCGAGCGCCTTGGCGAAGGCGGGGCCGGCCTCGGCGGTGCTCGGGTCGAGCCCTCGCATCACGAAGCGGATCAGGAACAGACCCGAGAGCAGCGCCTCGGTCAGAGTGACCTCGAACACGATCTCCCAGAAGGGGTGGTCGGCGCGGGCCTGCTCTTCGAGGCAGTTGGTGTTGAGCGCGCCGCCCGCGGTCAGGCCAAAGAGCGCGTCACGGTCCTCGACCGACCCCAGGGCCAGCTGGATCGCCTGACTGCAGGCTTGACCCGCCTCTCGGCTGGCGAAGCCAGGGACGACCGCCTGGCGCAAGGCGCGCACTCGCTCGAGGCCCTGCAGCTGCGGATCGACCTCGGCGTCGAGGACTGCGTCCACCAGCGCCAAGGCCGGGAAGCGCACCGGGCGCAGCTCTTCGAGCACCAGGCAGAGCTGGCTGAAGGTGCGCAGGTAGGCGGCGAAGCGGGTCGGGTCGGCCAGCTCCTGGGCCATGGCCTCGCGCGCCTCGCGCAGCTGCGTCGCCTTGCGCCCGCTGCCTTGCTGCAGCCGGCGCAGCACCTCGCTCTGACGATCGCCCTTCTTGCGCGCCACGGATCCTCCCTCAGCAGGCCCGCAGCATAGCCGCGCGCCCGGGGGCCGTGGCTCAGCTCGCGCCGAGCTTGTTCCAGAACAGGAGCCGCTCCTTGGCCGTGATGGCGATCCGCCCCAGCACGTCGGGGTCGCGCACGATCAGGGTCTTGCCATCCTCCTCGGCGCGCACGATCGCGGCCTGGCCCTCCTTGAGCAGGCGAGCCACCTCGTCGCTGACCTCGATCGGCAGGACCTGCTCGCCGTCGAGGTAGAACCAGCGCCGGCGGCCCTGCCAGCCCTCGACCACGTGCGCCTGGATCAGCTCGGCGACCTTGGACTCGAGCTCCTTGGCGCTCTCCTCGCGCTGCGCCGCGGCGGCCTCCGCCTTCTTGCGCTCGATCTCGGCCAGCTCCTCGGCGCGCTTGCGGGCGACGCCGTCCTCGCCGAGCTGGCGCTCCTCGCGGCGCGCCTCGCGCTGCGCCTTGCGGGCGTTCTTCTCGTTCATGACGCCGGCCTTGGCCAGCGCCGCTGCCATGCCGGTCAGCTGCTTCTTCTTGCCCTTGCCCATGCCTAGCCGACCACCTTCTTGATCACCTCGAGCTTGTCCGCGTAGGGCGGGTAGCGGAGCTTGACGTCCGGCCAGGTCCAGCGCTTGAGGACGCTCTTGCGGTGGCTGAAGGTCTCGAAGCTGTGGCTCCCGTGATAGGCGCCCATCCCGCTCTCACCCACGCCGCCGAAGGGCAGCTCCGGCACCGCCAGGTGGCTGATGGCGTCGTTGACGCAGGCCCCGCCCGAGCTGGTGTTCTGCAGCACCCGCTCGGCGTTCGCCTTGTCGCTGGTGAACACGTAGAGCGCCAGCGGCTTCTCGCGCGCGTTGATGAACGAGATCGCCTCGTCGACCGAGTCGATCACGAGCACCGGCAGGATCGGGCCGAAGATCTCCTCCTGCATCACCGGGTCGTCGGGCTTCACGTTGCGCAGGATCGTGGGCGCGAGGTAGCGCTCGTCGGCGTCGTGCTCGCCGCCGACGAACACGTCGGCGCCCTCGAGATAGGCGACCAGGCGCTGGTGGTGACCCGAGTTGACGATCCGCCCGTAGTCAGGGCTCTGCTTGGGATCGGCTCCGTAGAACTCGCGCAAGGTGGCCTTCATCGCGTTCAGGAGCGCCTGCTCCTGATCGCGGTGCACCAGGACGTAGTCGGGGGCCACACAGGTCTGACCGGTGTTGAAGAACTTGCC
>CALDQK010000863.1 GCA_937911525.1 uncultured bacterium | reverse complement strand
TTCCTCAGCCACCGCCGGGACGCCTTCAGCGCCGAAGCTCGCGAGTTCGGCCTCCCCGCGCCGCGCGGGCTGTGCCTGATCGGGGTGCAAGGCTGCGGCAAGAGCCTCTCGGCCAAGGCCGTCGCCCGCTACTACCAGCTCCCGCTGCTGCGCTTCGACGTCGGCCGCGTGTTCGCCGGGCTGGTCGGCAAGTCGGAGGAGAACGTGCGCACCGCCCTCCGCCTGGCCGAGTCCATCGCCCCCTGCGTGCTCTGGATCGACGAGCTGGAGAAGTCGCTCGCTGGCAGCAAGAGCTCGGCCGTCAGCGACGCGGGCACGACCTCACGCGTGATCAGCACGATCACCACCTGGCTGCAGGAGCGCGGAGACATAGGCGTCTACGTGGTGGCGACCGCCAACGACATCTCCAACCTCCCCCCGGAGCTGCTGCGCAAGGGCCGCTTCGACGAGATCTTCTTCGTCGACCTCCCCGCGGCCGCCGAGCGGGCTCAGATCCTCGCGATCCACCTGCGCAAGCGGAAGCGGGACGCCGAGGCCTTCGACCTCGAGCGGATCGCGAGCGAGACCGAGGGCTTCTCTGGCGCCGAGCTGGAGGAGGTCGTGATCTCTGGCCTCTACAAGGCCTTCGCCGACGGCCGCCGGGAGCTGAGCACCCACGACCTGCTCCAGGCGACCGCGCAGATGGTCCCGCTCAGCCAGACCATGCGCGAGCAGGTGGACCACCTGCGCCAGTGGGCCCGCGGTCGCGCCCGGCCCGCCTCCAGCGTGTAGCCGCTGGCGCGCCGCGCCGCGCTGTGCCATAGAGGGGACCTGAGGGAAGGGAGCCCCTATGGCCATGTCTCAAGGTGCCCAGAAGGTGATCGGAATCGGCGTGTTCGTCGTGTGTGCCGCGGTGATCGGCATGGGCGAAATGGACAAGAAGAAGGCGGTCAAGGACTACAACGGCTACTTCAAGCGGATCAAGCCGCTGATGTCCCAGCAGGACGCCCTGCTGACCGAGGTCGGCCAGACCAACCCGCTCGAGGCCGCCAACAAGGCCAAGGGCTGGACCAAGAAGGCGCACGAGATCAAGGACAAGCTGAGCAAGAAGGCCCCCAGCAACGCCGAGCTCACGCCCATGCACGACAAGATCATGGAGGCCACCGGCTACTACGTGGAGGCCTTCGAGGTCCTCGAGAAGTCCGTCGGCCAGGAAGAGCTCGGGCCCCAGTTCAAGGAGAAGCTCGAGAAGTGGCAGGCCGCCCTGAAGGAGATCGACAAGCTTCAGCAGGCCTACGCCAAGGAACACGACCTCGAGATCAAATAGCGCGCGCCAGCGAACCAGCGACAGAGCCGCCGCCCGAGTGGGCGGCGGCTCTCTTCGTGTGGCCTCGGCCCCTCAGGCCTAGAGCGGCGTGCGCTGGCCTAGAGCGGCGTGCGCTTCTTGAGGTGGTCCAGGGTCAAGTTCATGACCTCGAGCAGGTGCAGGGCGATCCCATAGTGGCCACACTCGTACCACTTGATCTCGGGGCGACCTAGCTGGTTCCAGAGCGCATCGGTCGAGTTGCGCGGGACGATCTCGTCCTCGGTCGCGTTGAGCATCAGGACCTCGGCGGGGTTGACCCGATCGGCGTAGGTGCAGGGGTCGACCGGCTTGACGAGCGGGCGGAGCATGCCTGCGATCGCCTCGTTCTTGCCCAGGTAGCGGCCGAGGTTGGGGATGTTGCTCAGCAGCGCCGGCAGGTTGCCGCCGCCGAGGATCAGCACGGTCTGGCGGAAGCGGGGGTCGACGCCCTTGGCGACCGAGGACACGAAGGCCCCCAGGCTGACGCCAGCCACGCCGACGCGGTCGGGGTCGATCTCGGGCAGGCTGCGGAGGAAGTCACCCGCCCGGATCACGTCCTTGACGGCCTGCTGGAAGCCGCCGAAGGCCAGGATCGGGTCGCGGGTCGCCTGCTGGAGGAAGCCCTGCTTGCTCCCCTTGATCCGCCGCTTGCCGTAGTTGGGCAGCGAGATCGTGTAGGTCGCGATCCCGTTCGAGCTGAGGAACTGCGCCAGCATCTCCTCGGCCTCGAAGCCGCCGCCGAGGTGATGCACGATCACGGCCGCGGGCACGCGGTTGGTCTCGCTCGCGCCCTTGGGCCGGTAGTAGGTCCCGTGGATCGTCGGCCACTGCTCCTGGACCGGCGAGGGGAAGCTCACCTCCTGGCTGGTCATGCCGCGCATGGCGACGGCAGGGCCCATGGTGATCTTGAACTTGCCCTTCGCGAGTCGGTAGTGACGCAGGTCGGCGGGCTTGCCGACGCTCTTGGCGACGGGCAGCTCCGGGTTGGTGCCCCACAGGATCGTGGGCTCGGGCCGGGGGGCGGGACGGGCTTGCTGAGCGAGGGCGGGGGCGCTGGCCAGAAGGGCCAGGACGATAGGCGTGACGCGCATTGGGGTCCTCCGGTGCTTTCTCTTCTACGCCTGCAAAGAAAGGACGTTTGAACAGATAAGCCGTCGGCTGCCGACGCTACGAAGGCGCTTGACGAACATCCAGCTTTTCCGGGGCAGGCTAGCGGGCTACATAGGGGGCGGGGTCGCTCGCGCCAGCCTCGGCGAAGCCCTTGAGGCGGAGCTGACAGGCGTCGCAGCGCCCGCAGGCCAGCTCACCCTCGGGGTCGTAGCAGCTGATCGTGATCCCGTAGTCCACGCCCAGCTCGAGCCCGCGCTGAATGATCTGGGCCTTGGTCCAGTCGATCAGCGGGGTGCGGATCCGCAGGCGGGCGCCCTCGACTCCGGCGCGGGTCGCCAGGTTGGCCATCTCCTCGAAGGCGGCCACGTATTCGGGGCGGCAGTCGGGATAGCCCGAATAGTCGAGGGCGTTCACGCCGATGAACACGTCCTGGGCCCCGACCACCTCGGCGTAGGCCAGGGCGAAGGAGAGGAAGATCGTGTTGCGCGCCGGCACGTAGGTGACCGGGATCTCGTCTTCGGCCGCGAGGTCGCGGTCCTTGGGCACCTCCACCTCGGCGGTCAGGGCAGAGCCCCCGAAGAGGCGCAGATCGATCTCGGCCACCCGGTGCTCGACCGCGCCGAGGGCGCTGGCGACGCGGCGCGCGGCCTCGAGCTCGCTCGAGTGGCGCTGGCCGTAGGAGAAGCTCAAGGCGTGCGGCGCGTAGCCCTCGTCGCGCGCGATCGCGAGCACCGTGGCGCTGTCGAGGCCGCCGCTGAGGAGGACGATCGCCGGCTTCACGGGCTCACTCGGAGCCGGGGAGCAGGAACACGAAGCGCTGCCCGTAGATCTCGATCCGGTCGTTGTGGTCGAGGGGCCGGCTGGAGCGGACCTCGTCGCCGTTGACCGTCACGTCCCGGCTGGAGGGGGAGGTGTTGATCAGGGTGTAGCGGTCGAGCCCGCGGCTGATCACCGCGGCCTTCTTGGGCACGAACCAGCCCTTGAGGGCCATGTCGCAGGAGGAGTCCTTGCCGACCATGAACACCTCGCCCAGGGGGACGCGCACGGGCTCGCTGCCCTTGGGCCCGGGCAGGACGAGGAGCCCGCGGGCGCGGTCGTGGGTGTCTCCCTGGCGCTTGGCCTCCTCGGGGGCGAGGCGCAGGGTCATGCCGCCGAGGTCCATGGCGCCAGCCCCCAGGCCCTCGACCTTGAAGCTGCTCGCGACCTCGGCCGAGAAGCGGAGGCGATACTTGCCGATGCCGATCCCGTCGCCGTCGTTGAGCAGGGACATGCCCTCGACCTTCTTCCCGTTGAGGAAGGTCCCGTTGCCCGAGCCCTGATCGATCAGCGCGAAGAGGGCCTCGTGGACGCGGATCAGGGCGTGCCGGCGCGAGACGACCGGGCTGTCGAGGGTCACGTCGCAGGTGTCGTCGCGACCGATCACGATCTCTTCTTGCGAGAACTCGAAGTCGGCGAGGTGCTGGTTGGGCAGCGAGACGGTGATCCGGAAGGAGGGCTCACCGCCTCCGCGACTCTGGGCCTGCTTGGGAGCGGGCTCGGCCGCCGCCTCTTCTTCCTCGGCCTCTTCGCACCAGGCCAGGGCGTCCCAGGACTCCGCCTCGAGCTCTTCCTCCTCTTCCTCGAGGGCGGCCGCCGCCGCGGCGGCCTTGGCGTCGCCGATCAGCTCCGCGAGCTGATCCCGGCGCTCCTGGAAGAGGGCCTCCACGCGCTGGACCTCGAGCAGCACGCGCTGCTGGGCGCCTTGCTCTCCCGAGAGCGCCGACTCGGCCTCGCGGAGCGCAGCTTCGCTCTCGACCCGCAAGGCGTCGGCCTCGCTGAAGGCCTGGTCCAGGGCGGCCTGCCGGTCTTCGAGCTGGGAGATCTCCGCCTTCAGCTCGACCAGCTCGGCCTCGATCGCCGTGGCGCGCTCGTCGAGCTCCCCCAACAACTCCCGGGCCGCGCTCAGCTCGAGCTCGAGGCCCTGCGCGGCGACCTCGGCCAGGTCGCGCATCTCGGCGGCGGCGAGGGCCGCCGAAGCCTGCTCCTCGGCCCGCTTGGCGGCGGTGCAGGCCGCGATCGTCTCGTCGCGCTTGGCCTCGGCGGCGCTGAGCGCCTCGCGGGCCTCGTCGACCTCGGCCTGCGCTGCCTCGCGCGCCTCGACCGCGGCCTTCTCGGCGCTCTCGGCCTCCTCGCGTTTCGCGCGAGCGGCCTCCTCGGCTGCGCTGAGCTCCTTGAGCGCGGCGCGCTTCTTCTGCCGGAACTCCTCCGCCGCCGCGACCTCGTCGTCGCCCTCGGCATCGGCCAGCGCCTTGCGCGCCTCCTTCTCGGCCTTCTTGCCCTCGAGCTGGGCGGCCTCGGCGGCCTCGTGGGCCTCCCGGCGCGCGTTCGCCTCGGCCTCGGCCTCGCTCGCCGCCCCGCTGGCCTCCTCGAGCGCCGCCTCCTTGCCCTCCAGCGCCGCGCGGGCCGCCGCGACCTTGGCCTCCTCGGCCTCGATCTTCCTGGTCTCCGCTTCGCCCTCGGCCCGGGCGGACTGGCTGTCCTTGGCCAGCTGATCGGCCTCGGCGCGCTTGTCGAGGAGGGCCTGCTTGGCGTTGGCCAGGTCCTCCCCCAGCTTGTTCAGGCGCTGGGTGGCCGCGGACTTCTCCTCGGCGATCCCCTCCAGCTCGGCCTGGGACTGGTCCCGCTGCTTGCGCAGCTGCTCGAGCTGGTGGCCCAGGGGCTCGCGCTCATCCTCCAGCTGGCGGACCACCTGCTTGCGCTTGTCGAAGAGGGCGCGCCGCTCGCGGACCAGCCGCTCGAGCCCCGTGGCCCCGACGTGGAGCGCGTCCAGGACCTCTCGCGCCTGGCGCAGGGGCTGCTGGACGTTCTCGATGGCTGCCTCGAGGGCGGCCCGCGCGGTGTCCGAGGCGGCCTCCAGCGAGGCGCGCGCGGCGGCGGCCCGGTCTTCCTGCTCCTCGAGCGCCTGCTTGGCCTCCAACCAGGCATCTGCGCTCTCGGTGGCCTCCGCCAGGATCGCCTCGGCGACGTGGGCGTGGCCCTCGGCTGCCTTGACGGCCACGGTGACCTCGGCCGAGGGCTCCGCGGGGCCAGCGCTCCCCTGCGCAGGAGCCTCTGGCTGGGCGGTCTCGGACGCCTCAGCGGCCTCGGAAGCGCTCTCTGCCGGAGCCTCGGTCTCGTCCGCCGAGGTCGCCTCGGATTCCTCTGCAGGCGCCTGGGCGGCTTCCTCGGAAGTTGTCGGGTCGTCGCTCACTGGGCCCATGGTCACTCACCGATCCGACTTGCACCACCCCCTCCTCGGGGCGCGGCGATCCAGGCGGCGTCGGCCTCTTGGCCCAGCGATTCGAGCACTCCTCCCACGAGGTGCAAGCTCCCCGTGACGAGAATCGCGCGCTCTTCGGCCAGGGCCCACTCGCAAGCACGAGCCAAGGCGCTGTTCAGAGCGGGGTGGGCCTCGGCGGGCAGCCCCAGCTCGGCTGCCTCGGCGGTGAGCCGGTCGGCGGGCAAGGCGCGCAGCGGGTGGACCTCGGTCGCCACCACCGCGCCGAGGTGGGGCGCCAAAGCCCTCACCACTCCCCGCTCCTTGTCCTCCGCGGCGGCGACCAGGAGCAAGAGCCCCGCCTCGGCGCGGGTCGCGAGCGAGGCGGCCAGGGCCGCCAGGGCTGCGGGGTCGTGCGCGCCGTCGAGGATCATGCGGGGTCTCCCCGGCGCCCGGGGGAGCACCTCACCGCGCCCGCGCCAGCGCAGCTGGGCGGCGGCGGCCGGCAGATGGTCCAGCAGCTCGAGGTCCAGGCGCGCCAGGGCTCCCGCGGCCAGGGCGAGGGCCTGCGGCCACGCCGCGTGGTCACGGCGCGGGCAGCGCAGGGAGGCGCCGGGGACCCGGACCTCGATCTCGTCCCCCTGGGGGAGCGCGGCGAGGTCTTCGCCCAGCCACCAGGTGTCGCAGCCGAGCTCGGCCGCGCGCTCGGCGATCGCGCGCCGGGCTGCCTCGTCCTCGGGTCCAGCGATCAGGGGCACGCCAGGCCGCAGGATCCCCGCCTTCTCGCGCGCGATCGCGGCGGTGTCCGCCCCCAGGAGCTGGGTGTGGTCGAGCGAGATCCGGGTGATCACGCTCACGGCGGGGCGGACGACCTGGGTGGCGTCGAGGCGTCCCCCGAGCCCGACCTCGACCACGGCGCGCTCGACGCCCTCGGCCTTGAACAGGCTCAAGGCCGTCAGGATCACCAGCTCGAACCAGGTCAGGGGATCGCGCGGGTCCTCGGCCGCGAAGACCAGCTCGAGGGCCTGCTCCCAGGCGCTCGCCGAGGCCGGCAGCGGGCCGACGCGAACTCGCTCCCGCATGTGGACGAGGTGAGGCGAGGTGGTCAGCCCGACTCGCTCCCCGGCCAGGTCGATGGCCGCCGCGACCAGGGCGCACACGCTCCCCTTCCCGCAGGTCCCGGCCACGTGAACCACCGGGAAGGCATGCCCAGGCTCGTCGAGGCGCGCGGCCGCGGCGCGGACCCGATCCAGGCTGAATCCACCGACTGGAGGTTTGCGCTCGTGATCGATCCGCTGCGCGAGCAGCGCTTCGATCCGGGCGAAGTCGTCGCCGCTCACGCGTCGAGGACGATCCGCTGGCCAGCGACCGTGCGGGCGCAGCAGCTCAAGATCCAGCCCTCCTCCCGGCGGCGCTTGTTGAGCGCGTAGAGCGACTCGATCGCGGGCGCGCCGCGGACCAGCCGCACCTTGCAGGTCCCGCAGGTTCCGCCGCGACAGAGGGAGTGCAGGGGGACTCCCTGCTCCTCGGCGACCTCGAGCAGGACGCGCCCGGCGGGCACCTCGAGCTCTATGCCGCTGCGTTCGAAGCGAACGACGCAGGGGACCTTCACCGCGGCTCCTCCAGGGCTCCAAGGCGGAGCTTCGGGCGCGTGCGCGGACTCGTCGCGCGGGCTAGTCTGACCCTCATGCAGGTCGATCCTAGCCTCTACCGCGAGATCCCCGCCAACGAGCACGGGATCACCGCAGGCTGTGTCCTGTTGCCGACCGACACGGCCATCGTCGTCGGGGGCGGCACGAGCCGGGACTTCATCCGCCAGCAAGGCGGAGACGACTCGACCTTCATCCTGATCTTTGGGATCCGCCCGCTTCAGGACATGCTCGGTCGCGAGATTGAGATCCTGGAGGGGGTGTTCCTGAACACGGGCGGCCCTGGCTTCATCGCCACCTGGGACTACGACCAGCTCATGAGCGAGACCCAGCGCGGCGGCTGGACCGTGGTCTCGACCGCCGACGTGCTGGGCGAGTGGATCGAGCGCGTCGAGACGCGCATGAACCTCTAGCGCCCCTCCTGCGAGCCTCTCGACGCCGGTTCTTCCCAGCAGGACCCTGAGCACTCCTCGCTCCCATGAGGTGAGCTCGAGCCCTGCGCCCGCGGGCTCAGTCGCCGTGGCCGTGGGCGGCGAAGTATTCCTGCGCGCGCTGGAAGTAGGTGCGGGTGGTCCTGCGCTGGGCGGCCTCGCGGCGCTTGCGGTTCTTCTGCTTCATCGGTGGGCTCCTCTCGCCTACTCCCCATTCGGCACGGACCGTAGGGAGCTTGAGCACGAACTAAGTCCCACGTCCGCTTTGGGTTCGCTTCGTTCCACCTTTCCCGTCATCACTGTGTCCATCGTTCCACCCCGAACAGATTGCACCGAAATACGCCTGAAAGAAAAGCGCGTAAGTCGTTCTGCTTCGGTCTCGATACGAAAGGATGACTCGAGGCACGGGAATTGCCCTCTAAGAGGTCATGACGGACGGCTTTGAGACCATTCACCTGCGCGAGCCTGAGGCCGGGGACCTGGCAGCCCCGAACGCGAACGACGAGTTCGCGGCCGTTCGCGTCGGCGGAGCGATCGACGGCTACCAGGTGGTGGCCAACCTCGCCGAGGGCGGCATGGGCGCGGTGTTCCGCGTTCAGGACCGCGAGAGCCGCAACGAGGTGGCCCTCAAGACCCCCCTCCCCAACGGCCGCGGCGGTAGCTACCACAACCGCCTGCGCCGCTTCCTCCGCGAGGCCCGTCTCACCAGCCGCATGAAGCACGAGGGCGTGGCCCAGGTCCGCGACCAGGGCCAGTGCGAGGGCCTCCCCTACTTCACCGTCGAGCTCGTCGACGGCGTGCCCCTCTCCGAGCGCCTCTACCAGGAGGGCGTGCTCCCGATCGTCGAGGCCGTCCAGATCGTCGAGAAGACCGCCCGCGCCGCTCACCACGTCCACCAGAAGGGCGTCGTTCACCGCGACCTCAAGCCGGCCAACATCCTGATCCGTGAGGACGGCCAGCCGGTGATCATCGACTTCGGCCTGGCCCGCGACGCGCTCGGGATCGATCCCCGGATCACCGAGAGCGGCATCTGGCTGGGCACCCCCGCCTACATCAGCCCCGAGCAGGCCCTGGGTGAGGCCAGCCGCGTCACCCCCCGCGCCGACGTCTACAGCCTGGGCGCGGTGCTCTACGAGCTCCTGACCGGCCTGCCCCCCTACGGCGTCGGCAGCCCCCGCGCGATCTTCCGCGCCCTGCGTCGCGAGGACGTCAAGGCGCCCAGCTCCCTGCGCACCCTCCCCAGCTCCCTCGACGCCGTGGTCCTCAAGGCCCTCGCCCGCAGCGAGGCCGACCGCTACGCCAACGCCGAGGAGTTCGCGAACGCCCTGGCCGACCTCCTCGTCGAGTTCGAGGCCAACCCGCCCCGCGACGACCTCTCTAGCTCGGCCCTCGAGTGCAGCTGGGACGAGGACGAGAGCAACGAGTTCGGCCACGACACCGTCTGCGGCTGGAACGAGCCGAGCCACAGCAGCCACCACGAGATCCGCCTGGTCAGCGACAGCTCGCCGGGCCTCGAGGCCCTCCAGCAGGCCGCCGCCGCCGCGGTCGCCCTCGAGGACGCCCCCGTCAAGACCACCCGCCGGGCCAAGCGCAAGAAGGCCCGCGCCACGAGCAACGCCCGCCTCAAGACCCGCAAGCACAAGAGCGCCACCCGCCGCGCCCGCCGCCGCGCGGTGGTCGCCAAGCGCCGCCAGGGCGACGACCAGCTGGTGCGCTACCTCGCCTACGTCGGCCCCGCGATCCTGGCCGGCCTGGGCATGCTGCTCCTCCTCTAACTACCCTTCGTGCCCCTGCCGCTGCCCGTGCCCGTGCCCGAACAGGCCCCGGGCGCTAGCGCATCAGCGACAGCCCCAACCCAAAGAGATTCGCCCTATCCCGATAAATGGCGCCCGATAAAAGGTTCGAGGTCCCCTCCCCTTCTTGCTGACGTTCGTCCGTCAACCACGTCCGCGAGGGAGGGCCCGTGATCTCGTCCTATCTGTTCCTTCGTCACCTGCGCAGCGACCCCAGCGTCCACATCCTTCACTACAAGAAGGGCGAGGTCGTTCGCAGCGGCCGCGGGCTGGCATTCTGGTTCTTCCCGCTCTCGGCCTCGGTCGCGGCCCTGCCCGTCGCCGACCGCGAGCAGAGCTTCCTCTTCAAGGGGCGCTCGCAGGACTTCCAGGAGGTCACGGCCCAGGGCCTGGTCACCTACCGCGTCGCGGACCCCGAGAAGCTGGCCTCGCGCCTCGACTTCTCCGTCAGCCTCGACGACGGTCGCTACCTCAAGACCCCGCTCGAACAGCTGGCGGGGATCCTGACCCAGCTCAGTCAGCAGCTGACCGGCGAATACCTCGCCGTGACCCCCGTGCGCCACCTGCTGGCCCACGGCGTGGAGGAGCTCTCGGCTCAGCTGGGCGAGAAGCTCCCCCAGCACCCCAACCTGTGGGCGCTGGGGCTCGAGGTCGTGAGCGCGAGCGTCTCGGACGTCTCGCCCACCCCCGAGCTGGAGCAGGCCCTGCAGGCCCCGACCCGCGAGGGGATCCAGCAGGAGTCCGACGAGGCCGTGTTCCAGCGCCGCGCGCTGGCGGTCGAGAAGGAGCGCGCGATCCAGGAGAACGAGCTCGCCAACCGCATCGAGCTGGCCAAGCGGGAGGAGAACCTCATCGCGCAGGAGGGCCAGAACGAGCTCCGCCGCGCTCGCGAGGAGGCCGAGGCCAAGGGCGTCGCCGCCGAGGCGGCCGCGGCGCGCAAGCGCCTCCACGCGGAGAGCGAAGCCAAGGCCCTCGAGCTGCTCGAGGCCGCCAAGAACGGCGCCGAGCGGGACCGGATCGACGTCTACCGCGACCTGCCGGCGCGGGTCCAGCTGGGTCTGGCCGCCCAGGAGCTCGCGAGCAAGCTGCAGCGAATCGACCACCTCAACCTCTCGCCGGAGCTGCTCGGTCCTCTGCTGACCAACGTGCTGACCCTGGCTGAGGGCAAGCTGGAGCAGTAGTGCAGGGGAAGACGGCCCAGAGGACGACGGCGCAGCCTCGCGTCGTCCTCGTCACCCGGCCTACGGAATACGAGGCCCTGCTCGCGCGCCACGGGACGCGGGCCCAGGCCGAGTTCTTCCTGCGCACGCGCGGGCAGGACCTCGGCCAGGCCCACGAGCGCCACGAGCGCTTCCAGGCCGCGCTGCAGGGCGTCAGCTCCACGATCCCCGTCCAGTGGCGCCGGACCCACGTCCGGCGCGACGACCTGGCCCGCTTCCTCTTCGAGCCCGACGACTTCGTGCTCGCGCTCGGTCAGGACGGCCTGGTCGCCAACGTGGCCAAGTATCTCGACGGCCAGCCGGTGGTCGGGCTCAACCCGGACCCGGCAGCCTACGAGGGGGTGCTCGTCCCTCACCCACCGGAGGCAACGGCCGACCTGCTCGCGACCCTGCGGGCCGGCCGGGAGGTCGTCGAGGAGCGCACGATGGTCGAGGCCAAGCTCGACGACGGCCAGCGGCTGCTGGCCCTCAACGAGCTCTACCTCGGCCACCAGAGTCACCAATCCAGCCGCTACCAGATCGAGCTCGGCGGGCGGAGCGAGAACCACTCCAGCTCGGGCGTGATCGTGTCCACCGGCACCGGCGCCACGGGCTGGACCCGCTCGATCCACCGCAACCGGGTCACGCCCATCGAGCTCCCCGAGCCGAGCGAGCGACGCCTGTGCGTGTTCGTGCGCGAGGCCTGGCATAGCGTGGCGACCGGCGTGGAGCTGACCGACGGCGAGGTGCGCGAGGGCGAGGAGCTGATCGTGACCTCTCGCATGAACGAGGGCGGTTCGGTGTTCGGGGACGGGATCGAGGCTGACCGCCTCCGCTTCGACTGGGGCCGGCGGGCTACGATCCGCCTGGCTCAGGAGCGCCTGCGCCTGGTGCGCTGAAGCTTCAGCAAGGGGAAGCCGCGTCACGTCCGCGTGACACAGCACGCCGGGCGCACAGGGCCTAGGCTTGGCACAGGAGTTGAAGAGCCAAGCCCATGCCAGAAGAACCCGAGCCCACCCCAAGCGCCCCCCCTCTCGCGGCTGCTCCCCCGCTGGCGCCCCCGCCAGCCCGTCTCCGCAAGAGCCCCTGGCGCTGGCCCCTGCGGCTGCTCCTGCTGGCGATCCTGGTCGGCGGCGTGGTCGCCCTGCGCGCGACCGTGCTCAAGCCCAAGCCGCTGCAGGTGCGCGTCAGCGCGGTCACCCGCGGGAAGGTCGAGGCCACGATCACCAACTCACGCGCGGGCACCGTCCGCGCCCGGCGACGCTCCAAGCTCTCGGCCGAGACCGGCGGGCGGGTGGTGGCGGTCCACTTCAAGGAGGGTCAACGCGTCGAAGCGGGCGCGCTCCTCGTCGAGCTCAGCGACGACTCGCAGCGCGCGCGCCTGCTCGCGGCCCAGCAGGCGCTGCACGTCGCGCAGGCCCAGCGGAACGAGGCTCACGTGCGCGCGACCCGGGCCAAGCGCGAGCTGAAGCGGAACACGGCTCTGGCCGAGACCAGGATCATCACGCCCGACCAGCTGGACTCCCTGGCCAGCGCCGCGGAGGCGGCCCAGGCCGGCTTCGAGAGCGCGCGGGCTCGGGTCAGCCAGGCCACGGCCGAGGTCGCCGTGGCCGAGGTCGAGCTGCGCAAGTGCCGGGTGGTGGCGCCCTTCGGGGGCGTCCTGGCGGAGGTCAGCGTCGAAGTCGGAGAGTGGGTGACGCCGGCCCCGACCGGGATCGTGGTGCCCGGGGTCATCGACCTGATCGACACGCGCTCGATCTACGTCAGCGCCCCCATGGACGAGGTCGACTCGGCGGTGATCGCGACCGGGCAGCCGGCCCGCGTCAGCCTCGACCCCTACCCAGGCCAGACCTTCCCGGCCAAGGTCTCGCGCGTCGCCGCCTACGTGCTCGACGTCGAGGCCCAGAACCGCACGGTCGAGGTCGAGGTCGAGCTCGAGGACTCCGCTCACGCGGCCAAGCTCCTCTGCGGGACCTCGGCCGACGTCGAGGTGATCCTGAAGGTCCGCCCCGACACGCTGCGGATCCCCGCCGCGGCCCTGGTCGAGGGCGAGCGCGTCTACTGCGTCAGCGACGGGCACATCGTCGAGCGCCAGGTCGAGGTCGGGCTCAAGAACTGGGACTGGATCGAGGTCACCTCTGGGCTGAAGGAGGGAGAGGAGGTCGTGACCAACCTCGGCCTGGTCGGGCTCGGACCAGGCGCGGCCGTCGAGGTCCTGAAGTGATCGAGCTGCGCGACGTGTGGCGGACCTACACCCTGGGCGGGGAGGCCTTGCACGCCCTGGCCGGGGTCAGCGAGACGATCCAGCCAGGCGAGCACGTCGCGATCATGGGGCCCTCGGGCTCGGGCAAGTCGACGCTCCTCAACGTGATCGGCTGCCTCGACCGGCCCAGCGCCGGGACCTACCTGCTGGAGGGGGTCGGCACCGGCTCCCTGGACGACGACGAGCTCTCGCGGCTGCGCGGCCAACAGCTCGGCTTCGTGTTCCAGGCCTACCACCTCGTCGCCCGCCTGACCTCGATCCAAAACGTCGAGCTGCCGCTGCTCCTCGCGGGGATCGGGCGCGCGGAGCGCCGCTCGCGGGCGCTGGCCGCGCTCGAGGCCGTGGGCCTGGCCGACCGCCTCGAGCACCGCCCGAGCGAGCTCTCGGGCGGGCAGCGCCAGCGAGTCGCGATCGCGCGGGCCACCGCTATGGGGCCGCGGGTGCTGCTCGCCGACGAGCCAACCGGCAACCTCGACTCGGCGGCCGGCGCGCAGGTGCTCGAGTCGCTGGGCCGCGTGGATCTCCTCATCAACAA
>CALDQK010000862.1 GCA_937911525.1 uncultured bacterium | reverse complement strand
CGTGCGCCGCCCGCCGCCCGACGACCCCAGCGCCTCCGGCGTGCGCCGCCCGCCGCCCGACGACCCCAGCGCCTCCGGCGTGCGCCGCCCGCCGTCCGACGACCCCAGCGCCTCCGGCGTGCGCCGCGCGCCGCCCCGCACGGCGCGCATGTCCCAGCAGCCGCCCACCAGCAAGCACCTGCGCCGTGGCTCGGACGAAGGGAGTCCCCTCCCGCCGACCGCCGCCTTCTCCCGCGGAGCGCCCCGGCGCGCCCGCCCCGGCCGCCCCGCTCGCCCCGCTCGCCGCCCGAGCGGCCGCATGGGCCGTCGCCCGCCCAACTCGGGGCGCGGGCGCCGCGCGCCGCGCATGGATCCAGCCGAGCTGACGGCGAACCTGTTCAGCGGTCTGCAGGCCGTCCTGCGCGCGCTGGCCGCCGAGCGGACCCTCGTGGTCATGCTCGACGACCTCGACGCGGCCGACGAGCCGACCTTCGAGGTGATCCGCGCCATGCTCGGCGGCGAGGGGAGCCTGCTCTTCGTCGGCGCGGCGCGCAGCGGCGCCCGCGACATGAAGGACACGCCCTACGCGGGCTTCCGCGAGGCGATCTCGGAGCAGACCTTCTTCTCGGTCGAGCTCGACAACCTCGAGCAGGAGCAGACGCGCGCGCTGGCCAAGACCCTCCTCGACGGCTTCGCCCCGCCAGACCGGCTCTTCGCGCCGATCTACGAGGTCAGCAAGGGCAACCCGCTCTTCGTCGAGGGGGTCCTCCGTCACCTGATCGACGCGCAGCTGCTCCAGCGCACCGAGGACGGCTGGGCCGTGGCCGAGGCGCTCCCCGAAGAGATCCCCCTGACCCTCGAGGAGGTCCTCCGCCAGCAGCTCGCGATCCTCGACCCAGCGACCGCGGCCATGCTCCGCGACGCGGCGGTGATCGGCCCCAACTTCGACTTCAACGTGCTCAAGGTCTCCTCGGGTAGGGAGGAGTCCAGCGGAGACGACGACGCGCTGACGCTGGTGGAGGAAGCCGAGCAGGCGCAGATCCTCCGCAAGAAGGGCGGCGCCGGGGCCGAGGGCCAGGAGCTGGAGTTCACCTCGCGCGCGGCCCAGGAGGCGAGCTACGCCGAGCAGGAGGACAAGGCTGGCGCGCACGCCCGCGTCGCCGAGGCGATCGAGCAGGAGCAGCCCCAGGAGGCGGGGGCGCTCGCCTACCACTTCGGCAAGGCCGGCAACGAGGAGCAGCGCGAGCGCTTCCTCGAGCGGGTGCGCGAGCGGCGCGAGCAGCTCTTCAACCGCGAGACGATCGAGACGATCCTCGGCGCGGGGAGCAACCTGCCGGAGGTCACCGACGAGCCGAGCCTGGCGCTGACCGCCCAGCTCCCGCGCTTGGCGAAGTCGCTGGCCAACGCGGCCAAGGTCGTGCGCCTCTACCCGCGCCAGAGCAAGTCGGTCCAGGACGCGATCGCGCAGCTGATCCAAACCCTCGAGAAGGCCCACGAGCACGCGCCGAGCTTCACGATCGGCCACCGCGGCAACGCCTTCACCCTGAACGGGCACGCGGTCGATCGGGCCTACGCCAGCGGCGAGTATCAAGAGGCGGTGGTCGGGATCTACCGGACCAACTCGATCAAGAGCCTGACCTTCCTCCAGACCGCGGGTCAGGCCGAGCTGCTGGCCTTCCTCGAGGAGTGCGCCAAGCACACCGTCGCGGTGCCCCTCGAGCGCTACTTCTGGCGCGTGTTCGCCAAGGAGCACGAGGTCAACAACCTGGGAATCGCCCAGAAGACGCGCGCCCTGACCCGGCGCGACGGGCACAGCACCGGCGGCTGGAAGCGCCCCGCCCAGCCCAAGCCGGCCGACGAGGAGCGCCTCCCGATCCTGCGCGAGGTGATCCTGCACTTCATGGGCACCCTGCGCGGGCTGAAGGACTTCCCGCCCGATCACGAGCTGCCGACGAAGGGCAAGGCGGCCCTCGATCGCGCGCTGCGCCAGTTCTTCGAGCACGCCCCGGGCCTGGCCCTGCACATGGGCTCGGCCGAGCGCGACGAGCTGGTCGTCAACGGCGAAGCGCTCGCGGTCAAGTCGCTCGGCGGCTCCGCGGCGCCCCTGCGCCACTTCCTGCGCGACACGCGCCTGGCCGGGCTCGTGATCCTCAAGGAGATCACCCCGCGCGAGCTCTCGCGCTTCCTCGATCGCGTCAGCCAGCTGCCCCCGCGGGCCAAGCCCGAAGACGAAGACCCCGCCGCCGGGATCGGCGCGGACGGGTCCTTCCCCAACGTGGTGGTTGGCGAAGCC
>CALDQK010000861.1 GCA_937911525.1 uncultured bacterium | reverse complement strand
CGAGGCTCGCACACAGCGTACGAAGGATCGTCGCACGTGCGTCTGGCGCAGGGTGGCGGCGCAGAGCACCGAGCCAGCCCAGCCGCACAGCAGCGGCGGCAGCGGCTCCGCCCGGGAGGCGCTGCGGTCTCGGCGCCTTCGTCCGCGGCGACTGGGGAGCCCGTCATGAGCGGTCCCTAGAAGAGCCCGCGCCGGAGGCTGTTCACGTAAGCGATCGTGCCGGCGCGGTCCTGCGCGAAGGACTCGTGGAACACGGCCAGCATCTCCTCGGGCTTGGGCGTGAACCACACCACCGCCTCGGGGCCGGCGCGGATCGCGAGGATCGAGCTCGGCTCGCCCAGCTCCTCGGGCTCGCCGACCTCGCCGCGAGCCCAGGCCAGGAGCGACTCCTGGTCGTAGCGCTTGGGCAGGATCACGTGCTCGAGCCGCGTCATGTGCTCGACGATCGGCTCGCTCTCGTAGAAGGGCAGCTCGCAGCGGAGCAGCTCGTGGAGCGGCTCGCTCCCGGTCGCGCCGACCCAGGCCGCCAGGGCGCGCAGGATCTCGTTGTTGCGCAGGATCGGGTCGCGGGTGTGCAGGTAGCCAAAGGAGGTCGGGTCAGGCGCGAGCTCGTCGAGGACCTCGCGCGGCGAGCGGCCGAGCGCGTCGAAGGCCGCTCGCAGGGTCTGGGGCGCGAGCTTGAAGATCACGCGCAGCAGGTCGCGCCGGATCACGTTGCGCGCCGTCTCCTCGGGGCCGGTGTGGATCGCCTGGAGGGGGAAGAGCCTGGTCAGCTCGCGCCACTCCGGCCGGATCTCGTAGCCGCGCAGGCCGGAGGCGTCGCGGGCCGCGACCGGGTCGTAGCGCAGCTCGTCGGCGTTCTGGAACAGGTCCGCCCCGGGGTAGTAGCGCAACACCGCCGTCGAGACCGAAGCCCGCAGGTCGACCGTCCAGCGCGTGGCCGCGCCCACGGTCGCGTCGAACTCCTCCTGCGACTCCTCAGGGAAGCCGACGATGATCCCCAGGGTGGGCTGAATGTGCTGCCGCCGGGTCAGCTCCATGGCCTCGTGCACGGCCGGGGGCTTGAGCTTCTTGCCCGTCCACTGCTGCCGCTCGGCCGAGAGGGTCTCGACCCCGAAGAAGATCTCGGAGCAGCCAGCCAGGAACATCTCCTGGGCCACGTCCTCGGTCAGGTTGTCGGGGCGCGAGGTGCAGCTCCAGTCGACGTCGAGGTTGCGCTCGCGGATCTCGCGACAGAGCGAGAGCACGTAGTTCTTGTTGGCGACCAGGTTGTCGTGCGCCAGCTCGAAGCGGTTGCTGCCCGTCTGCTCCATCGTCCACTCGATCTCGTCCACCAGCCGCGCGGGCGACTTCACCCGGTAGCGGCGCGAGAACATGTTCGTCGTCGAGCAGAAGTTGCAGTTGTAGGGGCAGCCGCGACCCGCCTCGACCTGGAGGACCGGCGACTGCTTCAGGTAGTCGCCGACCTCGACCAGGTGCAGGGCCGGGTAGGGCAGGGCGTCCAGGTCCTCGACCACGCCTCCGCCCGCGTTGCGCACGACCTCGCCCTCGCGCCGCCAGCTCAGCCCGGGGATCGTCTCCAGCTCGGCCGGCTGGGCGCCCTGGCGCAGGCCCTTGATCAAGGCCGGGAAGCTCAGGTCGCACTCGTCGCGCATCACGTAGTCCACGGCCTCGAAGCGGCTGAGCACCTCCTGGTCGACGAAGGTCACGTGGGGCCCGCCGAGCACGATCGGCACCGAGGGGTGCTTGCGCTTGATCGCCTCCACGAACTCCATCGTCAGGTCGAAGTTGTAGGACCAGGTCGTGACGCCGATCAGGTCGATCTGGCTGGTGCGCTTGGGCAGCGCCTGGACGAACTGGTTGCGCAAGGAGCGCTTGGCGTCCAGCTGACCCAGCTTGGCGGCCAGGTTGAGGTCGACCAGGTGGGGCGTGCAGCCCTCGCGCTCGAGGATCGCGGCCAGGAGCAGCAAGCCCAGGGGCGGGCTGACGTCCGTCGGGCCGCCTCCGATCGGAGGCATGACCAGATAGACCTGCTCGATCGGACGAGGTCCGCTGAGGGGGAGGGCCTTCTTCTGCTTGCGCTTGGATCCCACGCTCTAAGGGATCGCAGATCCGGGTCGCTCAGGCAAGTGGGGGTTGGGTGTCCGAGGGGTGGATCTCATCCTCTAGACTCGCCGCGTGAGCGATCCGACCTCTACGGCCCACGAGCGCGCCCGCGCCATCGAAGCCAACGTCCTCCAGGTGATCCGCGGCAAGGACGACGCCGTGCGCCTGGCGCTGCTGGCCCTCTTCGCGCGCGGCCACCTCCTGATCGAGGACGTGCCCGGCACGGGCAAGACGATGCTCGCCCGGGCGATCGCGTGCTCCTGCGCGGCCGACTTCCGCCGCCTGCAGTGCACCCAGGACCTGCTCCCCTCCGACATGACCGGGGTCTCGGTGTTCGACCCCCGCGAGCAGACCTTCTCCTTCCGGCAGGGCCCGGTGTTCACCGACATCCTGCTGGCCGACGAGATCAACCGGGCCACGCCCCGCGCCCAGAGCGCCTTGCTCGAGTGCATGGAGGAGCGCCAGGTCTCGGCCGACGGCGAGACCTATCGCCTGAGCGAGCTCTTCTTCGTCGTCGCGACCCAGAACCCGATCGAGCTCGAGGGCACCTTCCCCTTGCCCGAGGCGCAGCTCGATCGCTTCGCGCTCCAGCTGCGGCTCGGCTACCCCAGCGTCGACGAGCTGGTCGAGATCCTCGAGGCCCAGGCGGCCGCGCACCCCATCGAGGGCCTGGGGGCCGTGGCCAGCCGGGAAGACCTGGCCGCGATCCACGCCGCCGTGCCTCGGGTTCGCCTCGACCGCAGCCTGGCCCGCTACGCCGCGCTCCTGGTCGAGGCCACCCGCGAGAGCGACGAGGTCGTCCTGGGCGCCAGCCCGCGCGCGGCCTTGTGGCTGGCTCGCATCGCCCGGGCCCTGGCCTTCATGGAGGGGCGCGACCACGTCCTCCCCGACGACCTGCAGCGGGTCGCGCCCGCCGTCCTGGAGCACCGCCTGGTCCTCGCCCCGCGCGCGCGCCTCGCCGGCGCCACCGCGACCTCCGTCGTCGAGCGGGCCCTGGAAGAGGTCCCCGTGCCGCTCGCCCCGGGCGAAGACCCTCCGCCCGAGCCTGCCTAGTGCGGCTCGTCGCCCTGGCCCTGGCACTGCTCTCCCTCGGCTGGGGGCTCGGGCATGGGGTGCGAGCGGTGGCGGCCTTCGGCGGCGCCTGGACCTCGGTGCTGGCGCTGCTCTGGTATTGGCCCCGCCGCGCCGCGCGCAGTGTGCGCCTCGAGCGGCGCATGAGTCCGGTCGTCTGCGAAGAGGACGAGATCCCGGTCAGCTTCCGGCTCGCCAACAGCAGCCAGCTCCCCCTGCTCGCCCCCGAGATCGTCGACCGCTTCCCGCCCGACCGGATCGACCCGCGGCGGGCCTTCGTCTACCCCCTCCTCCCCGGCCGCCGCGCGGCCCGCGCCGACTACCGCGGGCGCAGCCACGGGCGCCGCGGTCCCTATCGGATCGGGCCAGCCCGCGTCCGCCTCAGCGATCCGACGGGCATGTTCTGGGCCGAGTGGAGCGAGGAGGAGAGCGCCGACCTGATCGTGTTCCCCGCCCTCGAGACCGTCGACCCGCCCGAGGTCGCGAGCCGCGGACGAGCCCCCAGCTTCGGCGGGCGCACTCGACGCGAGGCCGGCGAGGGGGACCTGCTCCTCGGCGTGCGCGAGTATCGGGCCGGGGACGCCCTGCGCCGGATCCACTGGCCCACCACGGCGCG
>CALDQK010000860.1 GCA_937911525.1 uncultured bacterium | reverse complement strand
ACTTTACCGAAGCCTCAAGTCTGCGCGGCTGAATGCCGAGCCACAGCGGCCATAAACTCAGCGCCGTCGGCGGCAGGGCAGCCTGGGGGTTTGGCACGGCGCTGCAACGCCATTGTTAGCAGCCGGTTCTGAATTCCTTGAACGAGTCACACGCGCGAGACATAGTGCTGGCGTGTGGTCGATACCCCTTAGGAGTCCCACCCAGAGTTAGCCTCGCGATCCAATCCGTCTAGCAAGCAGAGGCTTCGGCTCTCTACCCGCGCACGCGTGCTCTAGATCGCATCTCCCTCTAGTTGTCTTCCCTCGGTCTGTAGCGGCTCTGCCGCTGCAAGCGGAGAACGTATGCGCAAACGCCCGTTGTTGATCCTCGCACCTGCCGTCCTTGGTCTTGTCCTAGCTGGCTTGGTTTCCACCAAGGCTGCTGACTCCAAGGAGATCATCACCTTCCAGTGCAGGTTGGTGAACAACGGAGTCCCGGTCAACGCGACGGACCTAGATCTCACCTTTGAGGTCTGGTCCCTTGAGACCGGGGGAGACCCTGAAGACGCCGACGAGCGGGTCCACGACGAGGACCATGAGGATGTCACCGTCGCAAACGGGTTGCTGAGCGTTCGCCTCGGCGAGCAAGACGGGAACCCACTTACCGGAGTGTTCACCAAGTACCCGACCCTTTGGGTCATGGTGAAGATCACGGGTGGTGTTGACCTCCTACCAGCGAGGATCAAGCTCTCTGCGGTGCCTTACAGCATGAATGCAGCACGAGCGTCGTCTCTCATGGACGCCAGCGGCTCCGTCTTCTACACCAGTGATTTCCTCCAGAGCAGCACCTCCGGCTCGGAGACGACGGTCAATGGCCAGCAGGCGACCTTGGTCATTCAGGCCAGCGAGACGGACATAGCCACGGGCACGATCACCCTTCACGGCAACATTGACGTGACGAACACCCTTCAGGTGGGCGAGGTGATCGAACTCACGCGCACCAGCACGCCTTCTGGAGTGACTGGAACCAACATTGCCGTCTATGCGAAGAGCGACGGGAACATCTACAAGTACGACGGAACGGATGAGACGCAGATCGGTTCGGGTGGTGGCGGAAACTCGCCCGCCCAACTTGCCGGTGGGCGGTTGAGTGCCAGCAGTTCTGAACCAGTCCCCACCACGGACATCACGAACACGACGCTCTACTACTTGCCCTACAAGTCGAAGGAAGTCTCGCTCTGGGACTCTTCAAGCAGTGCTTGGTCAATCGCAAACATCGGCACTGGGGTTTCGTTCAGCAATGCGACGTTGGACCTCGACGGAGCCGCCATCGACGAGGACGAGAACTACGACGTGTACCTCTACGACGACAGCGGCACTTCTAGGCTAGGCCTAATGAAGTGGTCAGGGGATACGTCCCGACAAACCGGGAAGGAGCCTGAGCAAGACTCAACCCACGGCGTGTATGTGTTGGAAACCGACAAGGAGAAGCGCTACCTCGGGACCGTCAGGACAATCCTCGATTCGAGTGTCGTGAAGTTCACAGACGCAGAGCAACGGCGGTTCGTATGGAATGTCGATAACAGAGTTCATGTAGTGGGCCTTGTTAACGCCTCCAGCCTTTGGACGCTCTCCTACAACCAGACTTCATGGCGTGTCTTTGACAACGATGCAACACGCTGGAGGTTGAGGCAGGTTGTGGGGCTACCTCAGCCGATTGACGCCACGATTCACATCCACCTCTGGAACGTCAGTGGTGGCGGAGCGTATCACAACTTCGGTCTGGGATACGGAAACGGAGCGATCCCCTCCACGCCAGATACCATCAATGGTATTCAAACCTGGAGCCCCAGCGACGGCTACCACAATCACTACCCAGAGTCGGCGTGGTCATGCACTGTGAGTGAGGGGCTCAATGTCCTGCAACCAATGGAGCAGGGACAAGGCACTTCAGGATACGTCCAGATACAGAGCGTCAACACGTTCTTTCAGTGGCGCAGCGAACGTTAGCTTGGAGAGAGAGCAAGAATGAAGAGGGATTGCAGGGACCGCAGGTCACTCCGTGCGGCCATGTTGGGCGCGTGCTTGTCGAGTCTGTTGATTTCGCCGTGGGTCCTGGGCCAGGATCTCAACCCCACACGTCCCCAGCAAACGAGAGTTGGTGAGATCCACGAAGCCTGCCAGAGGGCAGGCATTAGCGTCAGGACCGTCCGGCAGAAGCGCGACGGCACCTACGAGATCGATTGCCCTGAGGGCGACCACGCCCGCGCCTGCCAGATCATGGAGCAGGTGCTCGCCACGCCTGCGCCTGGCCAGACCCCAGTTTCAACTTTGCAGGACGCCCTCGTCGTAATTCGCTTCGAACCGCGCAACCGCAAGGCCAACGAGCTATTGCGGAAGCGCTACGACGAACTCCGCCAGGCGCACCTCGAACAACTGAAGCGGGATGGCAAATAGCCCATGGGACGCAAGCGTGCGCTCCTGGCTGCGGGACCCGCAGTCCTCGGTTGTTTGATCGCTCTTGGCGTTGGACTCGGAACGACCAACGCTGCTGACTCGAAGGAGATCATCACCTTCCAGTGCAGGTTGGTGAACAACGGAGTCCCGGTCAACGCGACGGACCTAGATCTCACCTTTGAGGTCTGGTCCCTTGAGACCGGGGGAGACCCTGAAGACGCCGACGAGCGGGTCCACGACGAGGACCATGAGGATGTCACCGTCGCAAACGGGTTGCTGAGCGTTCGCCTCGGCGAGCAAGACGGGAACCCACTTACCGGAGTGTTCACCAAGTACCCGACCCTTTGGGTCATGGTGAAGATCACGGGTGGTGTTGACCTCCTACCAGCGAGGATCAAGCTCTCTGCGGTGCCTTACAGCATGAATGCAGCACGAGCGTCGTCTCTCATGGACGCCAGCGGCTCCGTCTTCTACACCAGTGATTTCCTCCAGAGCAGCACCTCCGGCTCGGAGACGACGGTCAATGGCCAGCAGGCGACCTTGGTCATTCAGGCCAGCGAGACGGACATAGCCACGGGCACGATCACCCTTCACGGCACCATTGACGTGACGAACACCCTTGAAGTGGGGGAGACCCTTCGAGTTGGCGAAGTGGTGGAACTTGCTCACACCAGTACCCCCGGGGGCACCGCAGGCCATGTCTCGCTGTATGCCAAGAGCGACGGGCTGTACTACAAGAACGAAACGGGTAGTGAGCAGCAAGTGGGCTCAGGCTCTGGTGGTGGCACGACTGCATACACGATCAATGGGTTTCGGCTCACGGCGGAGTCCGATACCCCAGTGCCTACTTCCGACGTGACCAGCGCCACCGCCGTCTACTTGGTTCCCTACACGAGCAACGAGGTCTGGACCAAGGATAGCGGAACCTGGACTCGTCACACGGCTTCCTCGCAGCTAACGCTAGACCTGTATCCAGAGAGCACAGCCCAAGACAAGAACTATGACGTGTTCGTCTATTGGACTGGCTCTGCTCTCGCGTTGCATCTCTCAGCCGCCTGGGACGACGACAACGCGCGAGCGGATGGCAGCTCAGGCACGGACTTGGTGCAGGAAGACGGGGTTTGGGTCAAGAGGATCGCTGGTGGAGCAACCCAGGCGCAATACCGCTATGTCGGGACCATTCGAACTAGCGGTTCAGCAAACAACGTTGTTGACAGCAACGAGCAGCGATTTGTGTGGAATGTCAGAAACCGGGTCCAGAGGCTCAATCGCACGTCGTTGAGCGGCTATTACACCCTCGATTCTAGACGCTATGGGCCGCCAAAAGGCGTCCGAGAGATCTGCCGATCTCTCGGGC
>CALDQK010000859.1 GCA_937911525.1 uncultured bacterium | reverse complement strand
GAATGCGCGCGGCGCTCGCGATCACCGACCCCAACGTCGAGGGCTACCTGACCCAGAACAAGGAGGTCCAGACCTTCGTGCGCGACGCGCTGGGGGTGACGATCCTCCGCAACGCCAACCTGACCGGGGAGAACCTGCAGTGGGCCGGCGTGGGCGGGCTGGACTGGCGCTTCACCGACGGGACCTACCAGCCCGAGGGCGGCCCGGTGACCCGCTACTTCACCCCCGACCGGATCGTGGTCTTGCCCACGCCCGCGCGGCTGCGGAACGTCCTCGGCTGGGCCGAGGGCAAGGTCCAGGTGCCGGCGGGGCCGGTGTTCGCGGGCGCGCAGGGCGCGACCTCGCTGGTCCGCGACCTGCGCGGGTTCTACGCCTACGCCAAGCTGCGCGACGACCCGGTAGGGATCCGGATCTACGCCGGCTGGCACGGGCTGCCTGTCGTGCTGAACCCGAATGCAGTGCTCGTCTACCGGACAGTGCCCCAAGCTCCTGCTCCCTGACGGGCGGCTGCGAAGAGGCACAGGCCGACGCTTGTCAGGGCGCGTTGTATACGATCCCGTTGACGCGGGTCCCGGGCGAGACCGTCCCGATTGCGCCCGGAGCACTCGAGTGGCCGACGTACTGACCTCCCATTGCATCGCCCACATCGGCGTCGACGAGTCGCGCAA
Source organism: uncultured bacterium (assembly GCA_937911525.1). Taxonomy (GTDB): domain Bacteria; phylum Planctomycetota; class J058; order J058; family J058; genus NORP233. The sequence goes on along the minus strand of CALDQK010000859.1, from coordinate 6,900 downwards.
TCGACTCGTTGTCTGATAGGGGGACAGCCACCAGGGACGAGGAGAAGTCCACCTCGTCCACGACCTCTGGGCTCGTCAACTCAGTACTCTCAAGAGAAACGCGTTCCGCTGTCGAACGCGCGAGGGACAGGGGCCCGCCAGAGGCGCGAACAGCTCCGGGGCGAACTGGAGCCGCCGTCCAGACGACCACTGCCGCCCCCGGAGGGAGCAAGAGCCTCTCGAAGACGTGCGCGCGTGGTTGCGAGGTCGTCCTCAAGACAACGCCGTACAGGTTGAGGGTTTCGGCGGTCACGTTCACGATCTCGACGAATTGGTCGTCGCCGACCGCCGTACTCGGCAGCCCGTTGGCGTCAGCCGTCCCTGCGTATACCTCGTTTATGAGCAAGGAGCCAGCGCGGACCGACGACTCGGTTCGGAAGCGAACCTCGATGGGATTTGGCATGGTCTCTCCCGTCTGCGACAAGAGACCAGGCATGAGCCGCAGAGTCAGCAACTCCCCTGCGGGCAGGGGTCCGAGAGGATCGAAGCCGATGGTGTGGGGCGCAATCAACCCCGGAGTTCCAGGAACGAGACCCCCGCTCTCGTCGCGCAACTCCACGGAGCCCGGGATCGACTCTGGAATGAGTTCGGTCGAGAGTTGTACGACCGGGGTTTCATTGAGGGACACGAGGCCCTGTGAGTTCACCGGGCTCGAAGAGACCAGCACCGGGACTCCTCCGTGCATGTGCCCGCGGTGGTCCTCCCGGCCCCCGCACCCCATGATCGAGGTCGAGATGGCGCAGGCGGCAAAGAGGAGGAGCGTGGTTTCGGGGAACTTCATGCGTGACTGCTAGTGCAAGGACTGTGCCGGAGAGCGAGCGCTGCAGTTGTATCGCTCCATGTCACGAGTGACTCTGCGCGAGGTTCCGGCCAGGCCATTGCATGAGGGCAATTCACGCCTCCATGCCGTTGCGAGCGCTCCAGATCGAAGCCCAAGCGGTGTGCCCTTCCGCAGGTCGGCTCAAGAGCATGAACTTGATGTCCGTCCGCTTGCATGACCGATCGCTAGCCAGCATGGCCACGGCAATCCATAAGGCATAGCAAGTCGCCGGGTGAGAGGTTTGCATTTCAGCCATGAAATGCCGCGGTGTCGCATGAGTGTGAAACTGTGATCGATGTGCGACTCCTTGCGTTGGGGTTGCCCAGTGCGAGGAGCGCTAGTCCGCCCACGACGTTCAGGCGAACCGAGTCTTGACTGCGCATGGTGTCTCTCCACAAGCCAGCGCTGGCCACCAGTGCGGCGCAACCAATTCATGTACGCCCCGTCACTGCCTTGGCGGAAGCAGCTTGGAACTTCTCCAAGCAAGCCGCCAAGCAAGAGTGGAAGCGGGTGTCGCGGTAGGCGGCTTCGGGCTTGCCGGCCACGGCAATCTTCATGCCGCAGATGGGATCACGCACCCATCCGTTGATTGCCGCCCCACTGGGTCCGGCGTGGGGTGGGCTGGGCGAATGCCCGTCTCGCGGGTGCCGTGCATCTGAAGGCTGCTTCCCGATTTAGACGCGTCAGGACAACCAGCCAACAACAGGACGCAGAGCAGAGGGGAAGAGGGGAAAATGAAATGGAGGGTACGGACCGGGTAGATAGGTAACAGAACAGACCGGGAACATGGGTGACACGTCACCTGGAGCATCGGCGGCCGAGGAGGTCGCCGATGCCTTGGAAAGAGACGTGTCGTATGAGTGAACGGCTGCAGTTCATTGCTCGACTTCGACAAGGCGAGCGCATGACGGACCTTTGCCGCGAGTTCGGAATCAGCCGCAAGACGGGCTACAAGCTCAAGAATCGGTTCGAGGAGTTCGGCCTGGACGCCCTCCTTGACCAGTCACGAGCGCCCAGGCGGATTCCCCACCGCACGAGCGAGGCCGTGCGCGAACTGGTGGTGCGGGCCAGACGGCAGCACCCCACCTGGGGCCCGAAGAAGCTCAAGGCCTGGCTGCAGTCGAAGCACGAAGGTCTGCGCCTGCCTTCGCCGAGCACGATCGGCCAGATCCTGAGGGTTGAAGGGCTGGTGAAGGTGCGACGGCGAAGCCCTAGGCGACGCGCCACGCCGACCGATTTGAGGCAGCCGGCAAGTGCCAACGAGGCTGCGAGCGTACGTCGAGGCTCTCGAGCCCGACTACTTGCTCCACGACCTGACGGTCCGGGTGACCTCGTCCGGAAGCATTTGGGTCCCGAGGGAGATCGTCGGGAAGAAATGCATCTACGTGGGAACGGCCCTAGCGGGCCACTTGCTCGGCCTGCGCGAGCTCGACGACGGGCGGTGGCTTGTCAGCTTCACGAACCTCCAGCTCGGCCACCTGGACCCCGAACTCGGCTTCGATCCCGCGGCCGAGTTGCTGGCCTGAGGTGTTACCCATGTGCCCGGTCTGTCTCTGTAAGTCCTGCTCTCACGAGAAAAGTGTTACCCGTGTGCCCGGTCAGGGCGTAAGCCCTGGGCGCACACGACTTCTGTTGGCTGCGGCCGTGGAGAAGCTGGGGACAGCCAACGCGGCGATGGAAAACTCCTCTCCGGCCCCTACGCGAGGGGGGCACGGAGTTTCCCACACCGCTACCTGCCCCCAGCTTCACCACAGCCTGCGGGCCGTGTGATCGAAGAAGTGTCACCCATGTGCCCGGTCTAGAACGTCACCCATCTCCCCGGTTGCACAGAGAGTCTTCTTGTTGAGGATCATGAACATGAACTCCTACTGGCTACTGGGGCCGACGTCAGTCGGCCCGAAACCACGAGGTCGGAGGGACGGGGCCTACACGGCCCGCCGTCCTGACCACCTCACAGCAGGAGGAGTACGTTTAGCTCGATGAGGGTCGGAAAGGCCGGCCCTGGGGTCCCTGCGCCGACCACTGGGGTCGACGCCAAAGCTGATTGCGAAGCTCCCAGGGTCCCGCCTGCTGGTCGTGATCAAGGTCTTGCACCTTCGCCCTGGCTTCTCACATGCCCGCTTCGAGCAGGAGATGCGGGTCTTGGCGGACGTGCGTCACCCGCACGTCGTCGGGATCCACGACGTCGGCGTCAGCGGAGCCGGGCAGCCCTTCTTCGTGATGGAGTTCGGGGGGGCGAACGCTCGCTCGAGGGCATCTGCTGGATCGTGGTGCCCCGCATGTGCGTGCGAGCGTTCGTCACAGCAACGACTGTACGACCCGTAGAGCCAGCGCCAGCAACACGAGCGAGAACGAACGAGCGCGGGCTTGGTCCAGATTCGAGCCACACCTCCGGGTACCGCACCGGGACTTTGTGGTCAATGCTCGGCCCTCCTGATTCTCGTCATCCTGCTGAAACCCAGGCACGCTCGCTGTTATCGATCGGGCTGGCATGTGGCTTGCTACCTGTCAGCAGGTGGAGGAGGTGTCTCGTGGATGTCCGCTCGTGGTACCCGAAGCCGATGCACGCCGCACTCTTGAGCTTCGCAACCATCGCCCTTGCCTCCTGCGCTGGCCCAGGGCCGAGAGACGGCTCGGACCAGCGGACGGGGGGATCACGTGTAGAGAATGACGGGGTTCGACACCCGACCTGCCCTCGATGCCGAGCGGAGATCGGGGGTGCACTCAACGAGCCTGCCCCCCAGCCCGCGGCGCCTGGAGAAGAGCGGTTGCGGGCATTCATGATTGAACTAGACCCTGGGTCTAAGCGAGGCCCGCGACAGCTCGGCCTGACGGTGGTCGTGGGCACCCCCAGGCAACTCCTCAGCCCCAAGAGCGCGGATCTGACCCGAGCGCTGGCCCTCCAGCGAGCCCGAATCAACCAGTACCTCGCTGCCCTGCGCGGGGCCCGTATGGACGAGGACGAGCTGCGAAAGCAGCTGCTGGCCTGGGCGCTGTGCGTCTGCCCTCGCACTCGGCGTTGCCAGGGGGGTGAGGCTGCGTGTGTCCGCTGCTCCACCTGCCGCACGATGTCAGCTCAGCACGGCGCCGCGCGAGGAGCCGGCGAGCGAATGCCAGCCCAGAGAGCCGGCGCGTGGCCTCGGGCCCGGCGTGGCCCTACGGCCGGCATGGGTTTGATGGCCGAAGGCTGCCCGCCCAAGAACGTCTGCCTGGTCATCGACGTCAGCGGCTCCATGGGGGAGGAGCAGAAGCTCGAGCGCATCAAGGCGGCCGTGAAGGAGTCCCTGCGTCACTACATGGCCGGAGACGTGTTCAGCTTGATCGCGTTCAACGAGCGAGCCCAGCTCGTGATCCCTCCCACACCGCTCGAGCCGACGGCCGGCGACCTGCAGGGGATGGGCCGCTCCAGAATGCCTCGCCTGATGTCATCCCCGCTCCCAGTCGACGAACTCATCGTCGGAGACACCCCCATGGAGCGCAAGATCCGGCGGTTCGTGCATGCAATCGACAGGCTGTATCCAGGCGGGGCGACTGACGTGGACGCGGCCCTCCGCCTGGCCGTCGAGACGCTCCAGAGCACGTCTGCGCAACGGCGGCTATTGCGGGATCCGCGCGCCATCAACCGAGTCCTCCTCTTCTCGGACGGCATGCACAACGCGAAGCGGGCCGATCCGGATGTGCTGGCCCGGTTCCACGCCTTTGGCCATGACCTCGTCGCCCGGAGGTTGTCTATCTCGACCTTCGGCGTGGGCAAGACGGGCTTCGATGAGCGGCTCCTTTGCGAGCTCGTCCGCCCCAGCCTGGAGCACAGCGGTCGCTACTACTACGTGCGTGACCCCTCCCGTGTGCGCGAGCTCCTGTGGGATGACCTCATGACGACACCCATGCTCAAGGACGCCCTATTGATCGTCGAGCTATCGGGAGGGGCCAGTGTGCTTGACCCCGGCCCCTTCACCGCGGCGGCCGGGCGCCCGACGCGGCTACAGCTCAACCTGGGGACGCTCACGGCCGAGGAGAAGCGCGCGCTGGCGCTGAGACTGCGGGGGGGCGCAGGTGATAGCGCCACTGTGGCTGTTCGACTGGTGTACACCGATCCCAGCGGCAGGCGCCGGCTCGAGACGGCCAGGGTCGCGAGGGCGCTCCCCTCCAGCGACCCGGCGGCTCGCGTCGCGCTCGAGGAGCTCGCCCTCCAGGACGTGCGCGCCTCCTTCGGGCGCGCGGTCGAACACCTGGACCGGGGGGACCGGTTGGGCGCCGCCGCTGAGTTGGAGGGCGCGCTCACCGCCCTGGCGGAGCTCCAGCGGACCCAGCAACGTCGTCCCTGAACTGCCGGCCGCCTTCAAGCTCAAACGGAGCGCTGCCGCACCAGGACGACCACGGCGCGATCCTCCACACGAACCCTGCGATCCGGGACGGGAGCCGCGGCTTCCAGGGCGAACGCGTCCTGGGGACTGTCGCGCGACGTGTCTACGACGAGCCCCCACTCCCCGGGCTCTCCGACCTGGACCTCGAAAGTGAGGGGCTGCCAGTGAGCGTTCACCAGCACGTAGAGGTCAGGGCAGCTCCACGGACGCCCGTCGAGGAAGAAGGCGACGCTGTGCGAGGATGGCGAGAGGTCCGGCTCAGGCCCGACGCCGAACCACCGGACGCGGTCTCGCCAGAAGCGCCCAGGGCAGAGCGACGGCAGCCGCTTCCGTAGGGCGATCACGAGCCTGAAGAAACGGAACACGTCGCGATGGACGTCGAGTCGGCTCCAGTCGAGCCACGTCGTGGGGCCGTCCTGGTTGTAGGGGTTGTCGTTTCCACCCTGCGTCTGGAGGAACTCGTCGCCCGCTCTCAGCATCGGCGTGCCGTTGGCGAGGAGCAGGAGGCAGGCGAGGTTCTTCGCCTGCCGCTTCCGCCGCGCGAGGACGTCGGCGGGGAGATCGGGGCCGTCCCCTTCGTGGCCGCAGTTGGTGCTGAAGCTCTCCGTCGGGCCGTCAAGGTTGTCGTGTCCGTTGGCCCAGTTCCGCTTCTCGGTATAGGAGAGCTGGTCGTAGAGGGTGAAGCCGTCGTGGCAGGTGACGTAGTTGATGCTCTGATAGGGGCGGCAGCCGTCCGGGACGGCCTCCGGGAACAGATCGTCGCTCCCATAGACGCGCTGCATCAGGGCTCCGACCAGGCCCTCGTCTCCGCGCACGAACCTGCGCACGTCGTCACGGAAGCGGTCGTTCCACTGCCCCCAGGTGAGCCCGGGGAACCGCCGGCCCAGGAGATACGCCCCGCCGGCGTCCCACGGCTCGGCGATCAAGCGCACGTCGGCCAGCTCGGGATGCGTGACGAGGTCGTCGAGGATCGAGGGCGCGTCGGGGTCGAGCGCGCCGTCGCGACCCCGGACGAAGATCGAGGCCAGGTCGAAGCGGAACCCGTCCACGTGCATCTCCGTCACCCAGTGGCGCAGGCTGTCGACGATCATCTTCCGCACGTAGCGGCTCGAGCAGTGGAGCGTGTTGCCGCAGCCGGAGAAGTTCGCGTAGGGGTCCCGCGGGTCGCCAGTCGCCAGGTAGTAGGAGCTGTTGTCGATCCCCTTGAAGCTGTAGGTCGGCCCCAGGTGGTTCCCCTCGCCGGTATGGTTGAACACGACGTCCAGCACGACCTCGATTCCAGCGGCGTGCAGCGCTCTGACCATGCTCTTGAACTCGCAGTGCTGGAGGCAGGAGCTGGCCGACGTGGCGTAGGCGTCGTGGGGCGCGAAGAAATTGAGCGGGTTGTAGCCCCAGTAGTTCCCCTCCTGCGGGTCGAACTGGAACACGGGCATGAGCTCGACCACGGTCACCCCGAGCTCCTGGAGGTGAGGGATCTTCTCCACGAGCCCCGCGTAAGTGCCCCGGGCCTCCGGCGCCACCCCCGAGCTGGGGCTGGCCGTGAAGCCCCGCACGTGCACCTCGTAGATGATCGCATCGGACTCGTGCCGTGGTCGAGCGTCCCCGCTCCAGTCGAAGGTCCGCGGGAGCATCCATCTAAAGTTGGCGATTAGGCAGCCAGACCCAGCGCTTTGGCGG
>CALDQK010000858.1 GCA_937911525.1 uncultured bacterium | reverse complement strand
ACGCCGCCATACACGCCCTGCTTCTTGACGTGCACACAGGTGAGGAAGGAGCCCAGCGCCCGGGCGTGGTCGCCCGGGCCGTCGCCGTGGCTGCGGGCCCCGTCGAGCGCCAGCCCGCTCAGGACGAGCAGGTCCTTGCGGAAGGGCGCCAGCGGCTCGAGCAGCGGGGGGAGGTCGAACTCGCGCCCCTCCTGCTTGGGCGTCCACTCGGGCATGTGCTTGCCGTTGGGGACGAAGAGGAAGGCCAGGCGCTGCTTGCCGCGCTCCGGCCCCTCGGGCCGAGCCTGGGCCCGCGGGAGCAGGCCCTCGAGCCAGGGCAGGGCCACGCAGGCGCCTGCGCCGCGGAGGAAGGTTCGCCGGGAGAGGGTCACGGGGCCTCCACGCGAGTCAGGAAGGGCTTGGTCAGGATCACCGCGGCGATCAGCTCCTGCAGCCGGACCTCGGGGCCGAGCCAGCCCACGAGGGCTTCGACCTCCGCCCGCTCGCTGTCGGCGAGGGGTCGGCCCAGGGCGAACACGAGCAGGCGGCGCGCCAGGGCGGCGCTGAACTCGGGCAGCCGGACCAGGAGCGCGGAGCGCAGCCCCGCCGCGTCCTCCAGGCGCGTCCCGTCCGGGAGCACGCCGCTGGCGTCGATCAGGGCCGCGTCGCGCCGGCGCACGCCGACCGCGTCGAAGCGCTCGAGGGCGAAGCCGAGCGGGTCGAGGCGCCCGTGGCAGGAGGCGCAGGTCGGCTTGCTCCGGTGCAGCTCGAGGCGCTCGCGCTCGCTGAGGCCCTCGCGCCGCTTGAGGTCGCTGCTCAGGCTGTCGGCCCCGGGCGGCGGCGGCGGCGGCGGGTCGTCGAGCAGCGCCGTCAGGACCCACTTGCCCCGCTTGACCGGCGAGGTGCGGGTCGCGTTGCTCGTGAGGGTCAGCACGCTGGCGTGGGTCAGCAGGCCGGCCCGATCGCGGGGCAGGCGCACGCGCCGGAAGCGGTGACCCTGCACGCCTTGGATCCCGTAGTGCTTGGCCAGGCGCTCGTCCACGAAGCTGAAGTCCGCCGCGAGCAGTTCGCTGACCCGCCGGTTCTCGCGCAGGCAGGCGGTCACGAAGAGCTCGGTCTCGGCGCGCATCGAGTCGCGCAGCCCCTCGTCGAAGCCAGGGAAGAGCTTGGGGTCGGGCGTCACCTCGTCCAGGCGGCGCAGCTGGAGCCACTGGCCAGCGAAGAGCTCGACCAGGGCCTCGGCGCGCGGGTCGTCGAGGAGGCGCGCGACCTGCTTCCGCAGCAGCTGATCGCGGCCAGGGCCGCTGAGCTTCCCCGCGGCCGCGAGCTCCCGCAGCTCGGCGTCGGGCAGGCTCGACCAGAGGAAGTAGCTCAGCCGCGCGGCGAGCTGCCAGTCGTCGCAGGGGACCCGCCGCGCCTTGGGTCCGAGGGGTCCGGCGTCGAGCTCGCTGCGGAACAGGAAGTGGGGCGAGACGAGCAGCGCCGTCAGCACCAGCTGGAGCGCCTCCTCGGCCGAGCGCCCCTGCTCGCGGGTCCGATCGACCAGGGCCTGCAGCCGCTGCAGCTCTTCCTTGCGCGCGGGCCGTCGATAGGCCCGCGAGGCGAGCGAGCGCAAGATCTCGGGGAAGCGCTCCCAGCGCAGGCGCTCGGCGCCGCCCAGGAGCTCGCGGTGCGCGGGGGGCAAGGCCGGCGGGTCGAGGGGCCCCTCGAGCTCCAGCCACGCCAGGGCCAGGTTGCGGTCGCGCTCGCCCGGGTCCTCGTGGTCGGGGTCGTAGTAGTCGTTGAGGAAGGCCAGCTCGACCTCGCGTCGTCCGCGCTGGAGGCGGAGCGTCCAGGCGAGGGTCTGAGCCTCCTCGCCCTCCAGCGCGCGCAGCGCGCGGCGCTCGTGGTCGACGATCACCCCCAGCCGCACGGGGTCCGGCCCGGCCTGGTCGCCCTTGAGCCGGGCCCGCAGCCGGTAGCGGCCCGCGTAGGGGACGGCGAAGCGGTGCCGGAAGCTGCCGTTGGTGACCAGCTTGCGGAAGCCGCCAGGCGCCTTGTAGACGCGCCCCTTGGTCGTGAGCTTGGCGCCTGCGACCCGCCGCTCGAGCGGCTTGAACACCAGCACGGCCTCGGCCGCGACCCGCTCGGCGGCCTCGAGGTAGCGCTCGAGCAGCGGCGGGGGGAGCGAGAGCGCGGCGCTCGCCGTGTCGAAGCCGTTCGCCACGTCGTCGTCGGGGAAGCTCCGCGCCGGCCGCGAGTGGACCCCGAGCAGGTCCCGGATCGTGCGCTCGTACTCGGCCCGGTTCAGGCGCCGCAGGGCGGGGCGCGGCGCGCCGGCGCCCTCGACGTGGGTCGCGACCCAGGACCCCAGCGCGGCGACCTCGGCCGCGCTCGGGCGCGGGACCGGCTCGTCCTTGGGCGGCATGATCCCCTTGCGCGCCAGGCGCAGAGCCACCCGCCAGGTCGCCGAGTCGACCTGGGCCACGTCCTCCAACACGACCAGCCCCGAGGGGTCCTCGGCCGTGTGGCAGCGCACGCAGTAGCGCTCGAGGAAGGCCCCCGGCGTCGCGGCGGGCTCTCGCTCGGGGCGCGCCTCGGCGTGGCCGGGCAGCTGGAGCAGCGCGGCGCCGAGGAGGCCAGCCGCGGCCAGGGCGCTAAGCAGTAGGGGTCGCGAAGCGGTCACGCCGCGATTCTGTCAGATCGGGGGAGCGATGGCAGGCCCTTTGTTCCCAGGGCTGCTGCACTCCCGACGCGTGGAGCTACTTCTTGCCGTGGGCCTTCTGGAGGAACTCCATGTCGTAGAAGCGGCCGCCGGTCTCCTCGGAGAGGCGACGGAGGAACTTCTCGCCGAAGGAGCTGGTCGTGACCTGCAGGCAGTGGACCTGGACCCGGGCGTAGACGTTCTGGCGGACCAGGTGCCGCATGAAGCGGGGCGTGCGCAGGAACTGGCCCTCGGTCGGGCCGCCCTCCGAGAGGAAGAAGATCGTGTCGATCGCGGGGTCCTCGAGCGCGGCCGCGAGCGTGTCGTAGAGGTTGCTGCGGCTCATGCCGTAGCCGTCGGGGGTCACGGCCTTGGTGTCGACGAACTGCAGCAGCTGGCGGCGGGCCTTCTTGATCGGGAAGAGCGACTTGGAGGTGAAGGCGAAGTCGGTCGCGAAGAAGCACACGTTGGTCCACACGTCCTCGTCGAGGGCCTTGAGCACCCGCTTCAGCTCGGCCACCGCGAAGGCCATCTTGGTCGGCGAGTCGCTCGCGTCGCGGTCCATGGGGTTCTTCATCCCGCCCGACACGTCCTGGGCGAAGAGCAGCCGGTTGGAGTGGATCGGGATCCCGTGGAAGCGGACGCGGGTCTTGGCGCCGCCGCCCGTCTCGACCCGGCCCTCGCCCTCCTTCTTCTCGCCCGGCAGCTGCTCGTCCTCGCCCTTCTTGCCCTTTTTCTTCTTCTTGGTCTCCTTCTCCTGCTTGGGGCGCGCCTTGTCCTTGGGCTGGAAGTCGTCGCGGCGGGACTCCCACCAGCCCTTCCAGATCTCGGCGTCGTCCCCGAGGGTCTCGCCGGTCAGGTCGGCCAGGGTCATGCCGCAGCGGTACTGGCTCAGGCCGTCCGCGCGGCCGAGGCGCGCGATCAGGGCGTCGACCGCCTGCTTGACGAGGTCGGCCTCGCCCTTGCGCTCGTACCAGCCCTCCAGGGTGTCGAGGGCCGCGAACAGGATCTTGGCCTCCCAGCCGTTGTCCCGCTTGAGCGGCTCGGCCTTGATCGCCTTGACCGCCGCCGCGACGGCGCGCTTGCGGTCGATCCGCGCCAGGGCCTCGAGGCCCGCGATCCGCAGCGGCAAGACCTTGTCCTCGAGGGCCTCGGCGATGTGCTCCTCGGCCCGCTTGGGGTCGACCACCGCGAGGGCGATCAAGGCGTCGCCCTGGACCCGGAAGGTGTTGCGCTTCTTGTGCACCTTCTCGAGCGCCTTGCCCGACTCCTGCTCGCCGATCCGCTCCAGCGCCCAGATCGACTCGAGCACGGTCAGCTCGTCGCGCGCGCGCAGGCCGGCCTTCTCGAGCGCCTTGCGCCCCGCCGCGAACTTGCAGCGCCCGTAGAGCTCCGCCACGGCGGCCGAGGCGTGCGGCGCCTTGCGGTTGCCGATCCAGTTGCCCAGCCCCTCGAGCAGCTCCTCGTCGTTGCGCTCCTCGAGCACGCGGAACACGTCGTCGCGGACGTTGACGCTCTTGTCGTTGAGCAGGATCCCCGCCTGCTTCGCGTTGGCCGAGCGCGCCTGCTCCTTGGCCTCCTTGGCCGCCTCCCGCTGCTTCTCGAGGCTGCGCTTGTCGTCGTAGTAGGGCCGGTCGGCCCAGGCGAGCGCGGCGCCGCAGAGCGGCAGGGCGAGGGCGAGCGAGAGGGTGGTCGAGCGCATGGGGCCTCCTGGGGGGCTCATTGTTGAACGAGCCTGCCGCGTTGCAACCCGAAGTCCGTCCGCCGCCGCTCGACTTGCGCGCGCTGTGGGACCCATTCCACGAGACGACGGGCAGATGTTGCCCACGTGAACGGGTCGAGGAAACGAAACGACCCGGAGCCATGGCTCCGGGTCGCGGCGTTCATGCGCAGCGGAGAGCGCTCTAGCTCTCCTTCTCCTCGAGGGGGTTCTCGCCCTGGCGGATCTTCTCGAGCTGCTCGGCGATCTCGGCGCGGCGCTTCTTGCCGGCCTCCTGCTCCTTCTTGAACTTGGCCGCCTCCTTGCCCCACCACTTCTGCCAGGCCCGGTAGGCCTGGGTCTCGGCGCGGCTGCGCAGCTCGGTGTTGTCGGTGGGCTTATCCTTGATCGGAGGCCACTTCTGCGTGGCGCCCGTCACCTTCTCCATGGCGGCGTTGGCGTCCCCGCGCACGAAGGGCGAGAGGGTGTCCCCCTCGTTGTCCATCAGGCGCAGCAGCGACTGGGGCGCCTTGAAGTGGTACATCAGCCAGCGCATGTCGTCCTTGTTCTGCGCGTTGGCGGCGACGTCCATGAGCGTGGTCGAGGCGGTGCGGGCCTGCCACAGGCTGGCGCTGCCGAGGGCCTTGACCAGCGAAGGGATCGCCTTCACCCCGTAGGTCTGGACGATCTTCTTGCGAGCGGCCTCGCGGCGAGGCGCGCTGCCCGCGCGACCGCCGCGACGAGCGCCGCCGCGACCGCGGATCCAGCCGAGCATCTTGATCTCTTGCTGGAGGGCGTTCTCCTGCTCGCCGCTGAGCTCGATCTCCTTGAGGCGCTCCTCCTCGGTCTTACCGAGGCCCTTGCGCTCCTCGATCAGCTTGTCGCGGATCGGGGTCAGCGCCTCGATCTGCTCCGCGGTGACGTTGGCGCCCCAGGTCCACTCGCCGTCCTTCTTGCCCCCGCCCGCAGCGGGCTGCTTGGGGCCCTTCGCCACGGGAGCAGGGGCGGTGTCCTCGCCACCCTCGCCGCCATCACCCTTCCGGCGGGCGGCGGCCTCGGCGGCCTCGCGAGTCTTGTCCTCCTCGATCTTGCGCAGCTCCTCGACCGAGCGCGGGCGGCCGTACTGCCCCCAGTTCTCGTTCTCGGAGAAGGTCGCGACGCGGAACTTGGGGATCTTGATCGTGCCCTGTCCCGTGCGGATCCAGATGTCCTCGGCGTTCTCTTGCACGAGGCGACCGTGGATCTCGCGGCCGTTGTTGAGGGTCACGGTGTCCGCCTGGGCCACCTCGACCACGCCGAAAGCGAAGGCCAAGCCCAGGAACGTGGACGTCAACAGGCTGTGATTCATGAGGATGTGCCTCTCCCGCCGTTACGCGGGCACGATAGCCCGCCCGGACTAGGGCCGCAATAGGTTGAGGCCGCTGAGCTTAGAGCCTCTTCAGCAGCTCCTGGCGCTTGGCCTGGTATTCAGCTTCGTCGATCAGCCCTTCCTCCCGCCACTTGCGCAGCCGCTCGAGCTTGGCCTCGATCGAGTCGAGGTCCTCTCGCGGGGCCGGATCCGCAGGGCTGGGGCCCGGTTCGGCGGGGCTGGGGTCTGCCGGAGGCGGCTCGCCGGGCGGAGGCTCGGGCTCCGCTGCCGTCGGCTCACTCGGCGTCGGCTCTCTCGGCGTCGCTGGCTCCCCGCTGCTGACGGGCGCGACGCTCGCGCGGCCGCGCAGGTGCTCGAGGGCCAGGACCATGCGGGTCCGCGACCAGCGCGGCCGCGAGCGGAGGAGCAGGTAGGGCTGAGCCAGCCCTGCCCGCGCCAGGATCGGGGTCACCTTGTCCTGAACGCCCACGCCCTCGCTCAGGTAGACGAAGAGCGTCTCGGGGCGCGCCGGCAGGGTCGTGAGGGGCTGGCCCTCGACGCTTTGGATCGCACCCCAGCGGAGGACCGAGGGCTTGGCCTCTGGCTCGTCCAGCGGCACATAGCGCACGCGCGCGAGGTCGCTCTCGAGCACGTTGCGATCGGTGAAGGCCGTCCCGCCGCCGTCCACGCCCCCAGCGATTAGCTGAGTCAGGACCTCGAGGGCGCGCTCGTCGCGAGCCTCGGGCGCGAGCTGCTCCCAGTCGGACCCAAGGGGATGGCCGACGCAGCCGGGGAGGAGGGCGGCCACGAGCAGGACTAGCAGAGCAGATCGCATCAGGCGCGGATTCTACCGGGCACCTCTCCCCGCAGCGCCAGCGACGCCGCCGAGCGGCCGATCCCCGCCAGCGAGGAGGTCATCGAGGTCAACCAGCCGCGGATCACCACGATCCGCCGAGCGCACGGGAAAGCGTCCATCCCCAGCTTCTCGTGAAACGCATGCGGTGCGACCGCCCGTGCGGCTTGCAGATCAAGGACTTAGCGAGACACGGATTGCGGCCTCTGCCTTGCGGATAGATCGCACAAAGAGGAAACACCCATGAAGACCACCCCCCTGCTGACGGGCCTGCTGCTCGTCTCCCTGGCTGGCCTAGCCAGCGCCCAGGACTTCGACCAGATCAAGCTACGGACCGAGTTCCACGGCACGCACACCCTCGTCGTCAAGGACTCGGGCGAAGTCAGCTTCCACTCGCGCGGCGTATGGCACGAGCAGACGAGCACCGCCACGATCGGCTCGCTGGCCGCCATGCTGCCCGACGTCGCCCTGGTGCCCGACCAGCTGCCCGTCTCCGCCTCGCCGGGGCTCTCCTTCCGGCTCGAGGTGATCGGCGGCTCTCACCCCAAGACGATCACCGGCGACCGCTACTCCCTCGGCCGGGCGGCGGTGACCCTCGAGCCCTTCTTCCAGCTCCTGCGCAAGATCACCCCCCTCGGCCCCGAGGTCGCGGGCGGCGTGCTCAAGGGCGTGATCCGCAACCGCAGCGGCGACACCTTCGTCGAGACCGAGAAGGGCGTGCGCGTCAAGCTCGACAGCGCGACCGGCCGCCAGCTGCGCGAGTTCCGCGGCCTGCCCGTGCACCTCGAAGGCAAGTCGACGCCCGAGGAGTTCAGCGTCGACAAGACCGTCTCGCCGACCCGCTTCGCCGGCAAGGTGACCCTCGAGCGCGACAGCAGCGGACGCCTCGTGACCAAGCGCGGCGGCCTCGTGGTCCGCGCCCAGACCGTGGTCGAGCTCGTGCGCAGCCTGCAGACGCTCTACAACGTCCACGACCAGCGCGAGCTCGACGTCGAGGGCTGGGTGTTCGAGTCGCACGCCCCGCTCAACCCCGACGAGTCGCTCTACGTCGAGAAGCTCTACGCGACCGCCCGCGAGGGCGTGCGCGACGTCAACGGCGGCTTCGTCCGTCCCGGCAAGCGGGTCGAGGTCAACCTGATGCGGATCCTGACCACCACGATCCAGGTCCGCGCCGAGGCGAGCGACCGCTGGGCCGCCGTGCAGCCCGACCTGATCAGCTTCCCGCCCCGCAGCGGGATCATCACGCTCCTCCCCCGCTAGGCGGGAGGCGGCAGCAGCGGGGGGCGAAAGCCCCCGCGCGGCGGGGTCCAGGTCCGCAGGGCCGGCACGGAGACGAAGCTCCGCTCCGGCCAGCGGGCCGCGGTCAGCGCCCCGCCAAACACGGCGCCCTGGTCGACGCAGGCGGTGCCGTGGCGCCAGCGCGGCCGCACCACGGGCGTATGCCCGTAGAGCACGGCCGCCGCGCCGCGGTAGTCGAGCCCCCAGTCGAGCCGCTCCGGCAGCCCGTGGGCGTCCTTCTTGCCCGTGGTGTCGCCGTAGAGCGCGAAGGAGCGGACCTTGCCGCCCTGCCGCCCGTGCAGGCGCTCGGGCAGCCCGCCGTGCGCCACGACCAGGGAGCCCTCGTCCAGGACGAGGTGATCGGGGAGCTCCCTGAGGAAGGCCTCGGCCTCCTGCTCGAAGCGGCCCCGCTCGTCGGCGGGGAGGGCGGCCAGCTGGTCGAGGGTCGCCTGCAGCCCGTGGGCGACCTTGACCGACTTGCCGCGCAGGACGCGCAGCAGCTTGTCGTCGTGGTTGCCGAGCACGCAGAGCGCGTCGCCCGCGAGGACCGAGGCGCGCGCCTGGCGGAGGACCTCGACGCAGGCCGGCCCGCGGTCGACGAGGTCGCCCAGGAACACCAGCGTCCGCTCGGGGTGGCGCCAGCCCCCCTCGGGCGTGGGCTGATAGCCGAGGCGCCCGAGCAGCTCGCGCAGCTCGGCGGCGCAGCCGTGCACGTCGCCGACCACGTCGAAGGGTCCGCGCTGGGCGCGCTGCGCCTCGCAGGCCAGCGGCTTGGCGCGCCAGGCGCCGATGTCCTCGACGTGGGAGCAGCGCCGGAGCTCGATCGAGCGCCGCTTGCCCAGCTCGGAGAGCGCGCGCTGAACGAGCCCCGCCTGGCGGCTCCCCTCCTCGGGCGCGAGCCCCGCCCGCTCGCGGCACACCCGCGCCTTGGTCGTGAGCGCGAGCAGGGTCAGCGGCAGCTGCGCGTCGCGACAGAGCCGGTGCAGGCTGCTCGGCTCGTGGACGGACCAGGCCTCGGCCTCGACCACGGTGAAGCGGCGCGCGTCGAGTCGCTCGGCGACGGCCTCGCGCAAGAGCTCCCAGGCGCGGGGCGCGAGGGCGCGGTGGGAGGCGGCGTCGTGAGCGCCGAGGAGCCGGCGCAGCTCGGCGGCGCGCAGCCGCTCGTGGGGCGCGAACAGGCGCTCGACCAGCTCGCCGCCGCCCGCGCCCTCGGGGCCGTAGACCAGGGTCAGCCCCGGCGAGGTGAGGACCAGCTCCTGGCTCATGGGTCGCCCCGGTCCTGGTTGCGGTTCTGGTTGCGGTCCTGGTTGCGGTCCGGGTTGCGGTCCTTCTGGCGCACCTGCCGCCCCGAGCGGGTCATGGCGCTGAGGTGGTCGCAGCCGTAGACCGCGCAGCCGACGTTCTCCTCGAAGCAGGAGGGGTGGTGCGGCGTGAAGCAGCCCTCGCAGCGCGCGAGCGGCTTGTCCTGCTCGATCGAGGTGTGACAGAAAGGGCAGACCAGCTGCCCGCCGTCCTCGGAAGGCGGCTCGCGCACCTCTTCCAGGGCGAGCGCGATCCGGTGCAAGCGATCGAGGATCGCGAGCAGCCGCTCGAGGTCGGGCTCGTCGGGGTCCCAGCGCGCGCGCAGGCAGACCTGACCCTGGGAGCACCACACGCGCAGCGCGTCGAAGTCCTTCAGCAAGCGCTCGGTCGCGAAGGGCACGCCCTCGGGCGCGCCGCCCTTGAGCACCAGGTAGGGCCAGCCGAGCCAGCGCAGGAAGCGGTTCTGCGCCCAGGCGTCGAAGCGCTGGCCCATGCGCACCCGCGCGCGGACCTCGACCAGCAGCGCGTGCGGTCCGCCCGGCCAGCGCAGCTCGCACTCGCGCCCGCAGTGGCAGCCCACGACGCCAGGCGCCCCCAGCCAGGGGTTCAGCGGCTTGCTGCGCAGCAAGCGCTCCTCGAGCTCCCCGCGGACCGCGTCGAAGCGGCCCTCGCGCTCGATCGCCAGCGTTCTCCGCTCCCGCGCGCTCATGCAGCTCAGGATACCGGCGCCAGCGAGCGAGGTCTCGCTCATGGCGTAGTGGAGGTGGGCCTGGAAGAGGTGGGCCTGGAAGAGGTGGGCGCACAGTCATGCCGGCACCGGCAGAGCGGACTCGCGCGGCAGGGGACCCGCCCCCTGCCCGCGCCGGACGCTCTCGATGATCCCGTCGCTGGCCCAGCAGCGGTCGTAGTTGGTCTTTCCGTCCAGGCAGCGCAGCCCGCCCGACGAGAAGCGAGCTGCGCGCAAGAGCTCGTCGAGCTCGCGACGCGGGTCGTGCACGACCGGCAGCTCCGGGAGCCTGAGCGCCTTGCCGCTTGGATCGCGAAACACGAGCCCCTCTTCCCGCAGCTCCACCTTGAACTCGGCCTGGTGCAAGAAGCGGTGGTGGCGTCTGCAGATCAGAGCCAGGTTGTCGAGCTTGGTCTCGCCCCCTGCGAGCCACGGCTCGAGGTGGTGCGCTTCCAGGAAGGCCCGCGCTCCGCAGCCGGGGAACTGACACACCTCCCCGTCACGAAGTCCCAGCGCGCGGCGCAGCCTCGGCGGCACGACGCGGTGACGCCGCCCCACGTCGAGCACTTCGCCCCGCGCGTCGGTGAGCACTGGCTGCACGACTGCGTCGCACGTCCACTGGTGCACGAGCGCAGGGCTCAGGTGGCAGCGATTCGCCATGGTCCCGGTCAGGGTTCCGGTCAGCGACTCGGCCGAGACGGTCACCAGCACCTCGCCAGGCTTGCCAGGGCGGTCGCAGGAGCGGTGCTCCAGGTAGTGCTCGAACACCGCCACGAACCCCTCCGCCATGCCGACCGAGGGCCTAAGTCCTGCACTCCAAAGCGATCCCGTGGGATCGCCGACTCGCCTCGGGCCCTTCGATCCGGTCGGGTCCGCCTTGGAGCCGCGCACCACGCCCACCTCCACCAGGTCGACTTCGTTCCCCTCCGCCTCGTCGGCCTCCGCCTCGTCGGCCTCCGTGTCGTCGGCCTCCGCCTCGTCGGCCTCCGTGTCGTCGGCGTCCGTGTCGTCGGTGTCCGCAAGCTCCGTGGGCGAAGGCTCCGCAGCCGCTTCACCGACCTCCGCTGCGCGGCCGACGAGCTCTTCCACGGTCTCGACCAAGTCGACCGTGTCGCCCTCCGGCCGCTTCGTGACGAGGTCCTCCATCGCGCGCTCGACCACCCCCACGATCCGCGCTGCGATGTCGCTGGGCAGGATGCACTGAACCGAGGTCATGCCGCCCGAGAGCTGCTCCACGCGGAAACACGTTCGCCGCTCGCGCTCGGCGGCAGCCTCGGGCCCGCCCTTCAAGACGTTCCGCGCGCACCCGATCACGCGGCGCAGCTGTTCGGTGTTGAAGGCCCGCGCCTGATCCACCAGCCGTTGTTCGTACTTCGGATCGGTCGCCTCCGGCTTGAGCACGCTGCAGAGCAGCCGGACCTTGCTGTAGCTGAGCTCGCCCCGCGCAAAGGCCGCGTCCACGAGCGGCAGGTAGGCCAGCTGCCGGGCGATCCGCACGTGCGTGCGCCCCGTCACGACGCTCAAGCTCGTGTTGAAGGACAGCCACTCGGCGCAGCTGGGCCACCCCTCCCATGCGTTCGCCGCGTCGAGCAGGCGCAGCAAGGCCAGGCGCTGCTGCAGTGTCACGGTCTCGAGCGAGGTCAGCGCGAAGAAGCGCTCCTGCAGCGCGTCGCGCTGATCGCGTGAGAGCGCCTCAGCCTCTTCGCGGAGGTGGTGCGGGATCGGGATCTCGTCGGGGTCTCTTTGCATGACAGGGCCTCGCGCAACGCGAACGAAACCCGAATATAAGATCTCACACCGACAAGCCGGGGACAGCAATCTCTGCCGCCTCGGATCACAGTTCGGCGCCAGCCAGGGAGGTCTCGCTCATGGCGTGGGGGAGGTGAGTGGGTCAGGGTGAGTCAGCGACATGCCATGCCGATCGACTTCTTAGAGTTCGCCGACCGTCACCCGCTCCTGACCCACTGCGCCGCCCGAGGGCTCGACCCCGACCTGCTTCGGGACGAAGGGCTGCTCAGCGTCACCGAGCTGGTGCGCTGTCTGGCCGACGACCAAGGCCAGGTCCGCTGGCGACCCGTCGGGGTGAAGGCCTGGCGAACCGGCTCGTGGCGAGTCCTCAACCGGCTGGATCGC